>JAJYBA010000131.1 GCA_021779235.1 Bacillota bacterium | reverse complement strand
TCCGATCTATATTGAACATGCACATGGTTATGCTCCTAATATGCATCATGATTATTATCAAAAGTAATTAAATCATTACTTAAGGTGTAGCAATATTAACGCCTTCAATTTCCAACAGTAGTCTTTGAGTAGGAGTTCTATTACCTGCAAAACCTACCAAATTTCCACTTTTACCGATAACTCTGTGGCAGGGTATAATTATGGGTAATTGATTAGATTTATTAGCTTGTCCTACTGCCCTTAAAGCTTTAGGGTTTCCTATGGCTTCTGCAATTTGTAAATAATTTCGTATTTCGCCATAAGGTATCTCTTGAAGGGCTTTCCATACTTTTTTTCTGAATTCTGTACCCTCTATAGACAAAGGTATATCGAAATTTTTTCTTTTCCCTTTGAAATATTCATCTAACTGAGCTATAACTTCTTTGCATAGTTCCTTATCTATATGAATAGGTTCATATTCTTTCTTGTATTCTACCCAATCTTCTTCGAAAATTTCTACTTTTCTAACTCCAATTTCATCCACAACTACATGGATAAGTCCAATAGGTGAATCATAAGTATCATAACCGATTTTCATAAAAATCCTCCTTAATCATATAATGATCTTCATAAATAAAAGTTAACATAAGATTCCCTTCCTGTCTAGTTTAAAGCATCAGCAACCAAGCTGTAACATTAACGACTTTCTAAGGAGTTTTTACTATAAAAAGCGTTATTTTCAGTAAATAATTCTTTAATTGTTGGACAAAATATGATAAGATAAGAACAAACGTTTGGATGGTGAGAAAAGTGGATATAATGAGAAAACTTGAAATATTATCAGACTCAGCAAAGTATGATGCTTCTTGCTCTTCCAGTGGTTCTAATAGGAAGAATACGAAGGGTGGCATAGGAAATGCAGCAGCAACGGGAATTTGCCATTCCTGGGCACAGGATGGTAGATGTATTTCTTTACTAAAAATTTTGTATACCAATAGGTGCATATACGATTGTAAATATTGTATTAATAGAGCTAGCAATGAGGTAGAACGAACTAGCTTCACTCCTAAAGAAGTAGTAGATTTAACTATAAATTTTTATAAAAGAAATTATATAGAAGGATTATTTTTAAGTTCAGGAGTGGAGAGAAGTCCAGACTATACCATGGAAAATTTAGTTAGAATTTTAAAAGATTTAAGATTGATTCACAAATTTAATGGTTATATTCATGTAAAGGCAATTCCAGGCGCTGATCCAAAACTCATATATGAGGCAGGCTTGTATGCAAATAGAATGAGTGTAAACATTGAATTGCCATCAGAAAAAAGTTTAAAACTCTTAGCTCCACAAAAGAAAAAGGAAGATATTTTAAAACCTATGGGTCTTATTAAACACAGTATAATAGAGTCCAGTGAATATAAGAAAAAAGGCTTTAAAGCACCAAAGTTTACCCCTGGTGGTCAAAGTACACAGATAATGGTCGGGGCAACTAATGAAAGTGATTTAAGTGTAATTAGTCTTACAGAAGGACTGTATGATACCTTTGGACTTAAGAGAGTGTATTATTCTGCTTATGTGCCAGTGGTAGCCCATGAAAATTTACCAGCTATTCTTAGCACTCCTCCACTTTTAAAAGAACATAGAATGTATCAGGCAGATTGGCTTTTAAGATATTATGGTTTTAAGGCAAAGGAATTATTAGATGAAAAAAATCCTAACTTTGATATAGATCTAGATCCCAAAGCTTTTTGGGCATTAAATAATTTAGACAAGTTTCCAGTAGAAGTTAACAATGCTCCTTATGAAATATTACTTAGAGTACCTGGCATAGGTGTAACATCCGCTTTAAGAATAATAAGAGCAAGAAGACTTTGTAGTCTTTCTTATGACAATTTAAAAAAACTAGGTGTAGTGCTTAAAAGAGCTAGATATTTTTTAACCTGTAGCGGCAAATTTTATGGAGATAAAGCTATGGAAAGAGTGAGGCTTAAAAACTATTTATTGGACTATGAAAGCTTTGATAAGCCGGAGCAACTAAGCCTTTTTACTCAAAGGGGTGATCTATTTGTTTAGATACATTTACGATGGAAGTTTTGATGGTTTTTTATCTGTTATATACGCTTGTTATTATTATAAAGTACCTGAGAGCATAGAGAGGGAAAGTATTTATAATTTCAATATGTTATATGAGGACAAAGTTATAGAAACTGACTCAGCAAAGTCAAATAAAGTATATAAGGCTATATTAGATAAAATCTCAGAGGATACTTTAATTCATGTGTATCAAGCATTTTTATCTGAGGCACCAGATATAGAGTTGAAAATATTTAAATATATACAGTTAGGCTTTAAGCTAGGGAGTAAAGTAAATGATCTTCTTTCAGATGAAACTGTAAATGAAGTACAGAAGTATTCTAGAAAAGTAGGCTCTGAAGCACATAGATTTTTAGGTCTAGTTAGATTTCAAGAGTTTAAGGGCATATTGTATGCGGCAATTGAACCTAGCTTTAATATTCTTGAGCTCCTAGGGAATCATTTTAAGGCTAGACTTACAAATGAAAAATGGGTAATTCATGATGTGAGGAGACAAATAGGTATAGTTTATGAAGATAATGAATGGGTACTTCGAGAGTTGAAATTTAAAAAACTAGAAAGTCAAGAAACGGAAGAATTGTTCTATCAAAATCTTTGGAAGGCCTTTCATAAAAGTATTTCCATAAAGGAAAGAAGTAATGAAAGACTACAAATGCAACATATGCCTAAGAAGTATTGGAATAATCTCATTGAGATGAAATAGTAAGGAATATCTAAAAATGCTTGTAGTGTTTTTAGATGTTTCTTGTTTTAGTTATTTAGGATTAAATCATCATCTGAGATGCTGAATATTAACGCCTTGAGAAGGAGGCTTATACCACACTGAAGTTTTTCCTTGCTAGAGTAAAAAACTCTCACTTATAGAAAAGCAAGACTTTTCATACGAAGTCTAGTTAAAAGAGGGATGACAATATAAAATATGACAAAACGTGCGCAAGCCAATAAAAACATTACACCGTTCGACTTAAAAAAACAACCTTTCAGGGTTGTTTTTTGTAATTTTAGACAAAATACGCCATTTAATTCTAAAATTATGATATATTTTAAATGGACATATAAGCAATAAAACTGATAATAGGAACATTTAGAAATTTAAAAGAATGACATTTATATAGAGACACATATCGATACTCAATGAAATAACAAGGAGGGGAATTTGATGGAGAAAAATAATTTATTCATTAGAATTAATTATAAAGCAGAGGGGAATTATAGTGAACTAGTCAGAGACGAAGAACTTAAAAATTATACCAATAACAATCCTAATAAGTATTTAATTTGTCGTGGAGTATGTAATAAAAATGGAGGTACAATTATTTTTAAAGCTAGAGATTTTAAAGAGGCTGAAGAAATGCTAAATAATAATCCATTAACTAAAAGTGCAATACATAAACTTTTAATAGATGTTATTTAAAATTATATGATACAATAGTATTTTTAATAAATTATGCTACTAAGATAATTATGAAATCTAAAATACTTGAGGTGATTGGCATGCAGAAAAAAATATATTTAGTTGAAGTTGAAAAGAATTTAAATGCTTTGCTAACAAGGTGCCTTCAAAGGGAAAGGTACTAGATAACAACGTTTACGGATGGAAAGTTTGCACTAGAAAGAATAATAGAAATTCCAGATCTTTGGATTTTGGATATCATGTTAACAATGAAAATTCGGACTACATATGATTATTATTTTAATAACCATATGTAGTTTTTCCTTAGTTTATATATTTGCTTTTAGAAAAAGCGTTAAATGTATGGGCGAAGCGGGTAAACACTATGTTTAATTACACCACAACCTATTCGTTTACCAGAAGCACCAGAAGGCTGAGTATGGTAGTCATCTGGGTTTTCATGAATAACTATAGCTTTGCCAATTATATCAGAAACTTTAAATTTATTAGTAAAAAACATCATTCTAGCGTAGCCGTTGTTAGAAAATAGTACTGGAAAATCTCCTGAATGATTGCCATGTGGTTGATTTGTCGGATTCCAATGACCACTTGCTTTAGCAAATGGATTGGTGGGGTCGCCCATTTCACAATTGGCTGTTTCATGTATATGAAATCCATGAGGGCCAATGGGCGGAGTTTTATCTGTTCCTGGTTTATACAAAGGTAAACCCTTCACTTCAACATAAATATCTGTACCGCCTGGAACATCCATAAAATAAACCATACCAGTAAGTTTGGGTGCTAAAGTACTCCCGAGTATATGCGCCATAGCATGCATTTTATACCTCCATAAAATAATTTAGTATTATAATATGTGGGAGTAAAAAAAGTGTTACAACCAATGTTAATTTAGAGCATAGAGAAACCTGCAATATTAAGAGTTGCAGGTTTTTCTATGCTCTAAATTATATCAATAAGCATTAATTACTTTGATGCAACATTCAAGTTTAAGGCTCTATCTCAATATAAGCTATTGCCTTTTTGTTAAACAAATATTTCTTGCCCATAGAATTAACTTCATGAGGCCTTGAATTTTCAAAATTATAAAACCAGCTCTTAAACATATCACTTTCAGATTGTTTTAAATCGAGTAGTTCTTTTTCACCACTAATAAAAGTAATCGTTAACATTTTATACACTTCCTTTCAAGTACAGAATATTCTGTATTAATACTTATTCTGCACTTAAAAGAAATTTCCTCTATTTATACGTCTATTTATTTGAAAATTGAAAAAATATATTTATATAAAAAAAAGAAACCTTCACTAGAACGTTAACAGTGATAGATTTGCTTTTTTGTTGTTAGTCTAAACATTCTAGACATTCATTAATTACATCTTCTGTAATTTCAAATAATTCGTCTTTTCTCATTTA
>JAJYBA010000130.1 GCA_021779235.1 Bacillota bacterium | reverse complement strand
CAGAAACAAACTCAACCTTGTTTTCTTTAAGCGAATTAACAATTCCCTTTAAGTTTTCAACTGCTATACCAACTGCCTTTAGGGGATGAGTTCCAGTAGCAATTTCTTTTGGAGCATTAGAATTTTCAGCAAGTTGAATAATTCCTCCATCTTCCCCTTGAACAAACACAAATTTCATTGCTGGACTTGGGCTAAATCTCTTAACTTCCTTAAGACTCAATACTTTTGTATAGAAATCAACGGAAACTTCTAAATCTTTCACTTCAATAGTAGTAAATGCAACTTTCATAAAAAAACCTCCACATATTTTAATTATTAATTTAAGTATAAAACAATATTGAAACATTTACTATCCTTTATAAATATCCTAATTGATGTCTATGATATATTTTTTAGACATCATAGACATCAAAATTTCACCTACATATTCGAAAAAAAGAAATATGCTCCACCAATAACGGCTACAATACCTAAAATTAATAATAGCACCTTTATAATACTAACTGGAGATTCACCATCAACTTCACCAGTTTGTCCGTTTATCATGAATCTGTACACTTTTCTCTTATACATATAGGCAGAAATCCATATAGGAAGTAAAATATGCTTAAACTTTATAGCATCGTAGGCAGTTGAAACCCTTAAACTTCTCACTTCATCTCCACCTATCTGACGCTGAATCTGAAATCTTAAATCACTTTCTATTGTTTCTTCAGCTAACTTCCAACCTGATTTCAAATCTACGCTATATCTTTCAGCTAAAAAGCCTGATAAAAATTCTGGTTTATACTGAACGAGTTCATTTAGATTAAAGGGCTCAAGTTTAATTATTATATGTTTATTAATTTGTTCTGAAGCATTAATTAGTATGTCATCGAAGAACTTAGAATAATTACCACTCACAAAGTCCCATCTTGTTTTTCTAACTTGCTTTGTAACTTGTTTTCTCTCACCATTTTGCTCAACCCACTCAGTTTCAGTTACGTAGTAGTAGGTACCTTTTTCTGCAGTATAATCTGAAAGTGTATCGCAATCATATGTCCAGAAAGGTATATATACCCCATTCATTCTCTTCATGTCATAACTAGATTTAAGTGCCTTAGGAGCGAAAAACAATTTCTTTATCCAATTTGAAAACAATTCTTCAGCTTTATCTTTGGATATCTTAAATGGTATTAGTGATTCAGGTACTATACCTGCTGATTCTTCAGTTTTTATTATGTGTGAAGAACCACAAAAGGCACAAAACTGCGCTGTGCTATTTTCATCTAATACTGTCTCAGCACCACAGCTCTCACACTTAATTATTCTTTTTTCATTTCCCCAATTCTTATTACCAGTACTCTCTGCATTATAAAAGTCATTTTCATTTATATTTCCTTTTTCAAAATTAATCTCACTTTCATTAGAACAATATAGGCAAACTAATTTTTGTTTTTTAGGATCAAATACCATGTTACCTCCACAGGAAGGGCAAAGAAAACGGTCCGTTTCTTCCTGTTTAGTATCACTATTTTCAACATAAGGTGTATCTGGCATATAATTTCCCCCCTAGGCCATTTTTAAAAATTAACTATCAAAGCGTTAGTATATTTTTCGTAATGCTATTTTTCTAGAGTCTAAGAATTCTCATTTCCACACTCTGGGCAAAACTTTGCATTTGGCGCCATTTTAGCTTTACAATTCGAGCAGAATTTTTCTAAATTTTGAGACTGACCACATTCTGGACAGAATTTTGCATTAATATCAATTTCAGCTCCACATTTATTACATTTATTCTTCAATGGCGCTAACGGCTTCCCACATGCACCACAAAATTTATGATTGCTTGACACCTGTGAATGGCAGTGAGGACATTCAACTGTACTATTCTCAGGACGAGTTTGTACTGAAGCATTCCCTCTTAATGCCTCTGCCATGATATTTCCAATAGCAGCTCCAGCGCCTATTGAAGTTCCTACACCAGCCATGCCACCAGGATTTTGAGCAGCATCTCTTATTGCTTCAGCTGCCTGGTACTGAGTGTATTGATTTAGGTTTCCAAGAACCCCCATAGAAGTTCTCTTGTCCAGAACTTTTTCAACTTCTTCAGGGAGTGATAAGTTTTCAATTATCAGGGTTTTAAGCTCAAATCCAAATTCATTGAATTTAGACTGTAATTTATTTTTAGCTTGTTCACTTAACTCATCATAGCACATAGCAAGATCCAGTGCGGGTATTTTAGCCTCACCTAGTAAATCTGTAATACCAGATATAATAGTGCGTTTTAATTGCCCTGAAATGCTTTCAGTATCAAAATGCTGATTAGTTCCAAAAACTTCTTTTAAAAATTTCTCAGCATCATTAACTCGATACGAATAAATACCATAGCCTCTTAATCTGAGCATACCAAATTCTTTGTCACGCATCATTATAGGATTTGAAGTACCCCATTTCTGATCTGTAAATTGTTTAGAATTAATAAAATACACTTCTGCTTTAAAAGGAGAATCAAAACCATACTGCCATGATTTCAGTTTAGTAATTATAGGCATATTTTGAGTAGATAAAGTATATCTACCTGGCTGGAATACATCCGCTATCTCACCCTCGTTAACAAATACTGCTAGCTGAGATTCCCTTACAGTTAATTGTGCTCCCATTTTTATTTCTTTGTTCTCTACCGGAAATCTATATACCATTGTATCAGTAGTATCATCCGTCCATTCTATTACCTCAATAAATTGGTTTTTTATAAATTTAAATAGTCCCATATTTACACTCCTCCTAATATTCTTTAAGGGTACGTAACAATTATTTATTGTTATATCTACCGTATTTCTTAAAAGTACATAATTATTCCATATTATAAATATACCACTAAATAAGTTTATTTAAAATAATGTAAATATATTCAATATAGATAATATATAAGTTCTAAAAAAGAAATTTCTCATGGATGATTTATTAATTATAGCAAGAAATAATTTTAAATTACTTCTATGTCCTAACAAATTATAACATGATTTTTTATCATATTTACTAGTTAAACTAGGAAAATATAATAAGAAATTATATTTATGCAAAATAAAATTTTATTGCCTCTTTATTTTTAAAAGTTTACAATTCTGAAATAAATGAGTGTATTTTTGAAATATTTCTTTGATATTATATTCTAGATAACAAAAACATAATGAATATGGGGGAATAATTAAACTTATGAAAAAAAAGCTTAGAGCAGCAATAATTTTACTACTAATAGTGGTTTTGGGTGTTAGTGGATTTTACGGTTATGTGTATATGAACACAGATAAATGGACAAACCTTGTATATCCTGGAGTTAAAATTGGAGAGGTAGATATATCTGGAAAAACATTATTGGAAGCCAAAGACATGGTAACTAAAGAGTATGAAACCACTATATTAAAGAAAAACATAAATATTATAACACCTCTAAAAACATATTCATTAAATTATATTAAATTAAATGCGCGATATAATATTGATGAAGCTGTAGAAGAGGCTTTTGATTACGGAAAGAACTTAAAACTATACGAAAAATATAAGCTGATTAACAAACCTGTAAGTAAAGTACTTAACCTTAAATTTATTTACGATCCTAATCCTCTTCACCAATTGATTTCCAATATGAAAGAGGAAATTGATAGAGCTCCTAAAAATGCAAGTATTTCTAGAATCGATGGTAATTTTCAAATTACACCTGATATAAAAGGCTATAAAGTTATGGAGGAAAAATTAGAAAAAGAAATTTTAAGTAAAATAAATGGAGATATAAATACGCCTGACATTAATGTAGAAGCAGAGATTGAACCTATTTTAGCAAATATAACAGCAGAAGAGTTACAAACTGTTAATGTAAGGCTTTCAAGTTTTTCTTCTGATTTTACCTCTTCTTCTTATGGTAGGTCTACTAACATAACACTTGCAACAAAAAGTATAAACGGCACCCTTATAATGCCTGGTCAGAGCTTTAGTTTCAATGATAAAGTTGGTCAGAGGACCGCAGCCAAAGGATATCAACCGGCTCCAGTTGATATTGGTACCAAAGTAGGTTCAGACTATGGTGGTGGAATCTGCCAGGTATCTACTTCATTATATAATGCAGTGATTCGGACAAACATTAAATCTACAGAGAGGAAATATCATTCCATACCTTCAACTTACATCCCCCTTGGAATGGATGCTACAGTGGACTGGGGCACCTTAGACTATAAATTCACCAATACATTACAATACCCTATTTATATTGAAAGTGTTGTAAAGAACAAGACACTAACCTTTAATGTGTATTCTAATTCTAGTTTAAGCAACAGGACTTATAATTTAGTTAATGATATATATGAGGCTGTGAGTCCTGGACCTACCCAATATATAGAGGATAATACTCTTCCTATTGGTGAAACTATTCAAGAACAACTTCCTTTGACGGGATATAAGGTTAGAGTATATAAAGATACCATTGAAAATGGTAAAGTCATTGAGCACGAACTAATTTCCGATGATCATTATATGGTAGTAGCAGGGATAATAAGAAAAGGAACAAAAAAAATTAAGTAAAAATGATTATGTATAGTTGATACAGGGAATAGTAAGATTATTCTGTTTCCTGTATTAATCACACTCAAATCCTTAAACAACGGGTTTAAAAATAGATAGAAAAAGGAGAATAATTATGATATCATCATTTAAAAACACATCAATTTATTATTCCTTTCTAGAATTGATCTTTTAACAAATGAAAATTATTATGTGAAATAGATAGTTTTTCTTTGAACCCTGCAATATTTGTACAAAATAAAAACCACTAAGTTATACTTAGCGGTTTCTTGTTACCTGGCGACGACCTACTCTCCCACAGGGTCACCCTTGCAGTACCATCGGCGCATTGAAGCTTAACCTTCGTGTTCGGTATGGGAA
>JAJYBA010000129.1 GCA_021779235.1 Bacillota bacterium | reverse complement strand
TCTAATAATATTATAACATTTCATGGTATATATTAACAATCAATTGGAGTATCGAAAAAGTTTAAATAAATTCCTCGGGTTCTAAAATTACCTTAGGTGATTATGAAAAACGCCACAATTATGAACAATAGGTTGATACTCTATATGTTTTAATGGTAAAATAAAGCTAAAAATACTGTTAGGTGGTAATATAATGAATGACATAGGTGGTATAGAAAGACTAAGAAATATATATTCAGAGCTTAAGGGAGCGGAAAAAAGAGTTGGAGAATACATACTAAAAAACCCAACGGATATTATCCATTCATCTATAACTGAGCTAGCAGAAAATTGTAAATGTGGGGAAGCCACGGTATTTAGACTTAGTAAAAAATTAGGTTTTAAAGGATATCAGGATTTAAAGATAAGAATAGCTAGTGAAATTGTACAGCCACTTGTAAATATACATGAAGAAATAAAAGAGAATGATGATACCTTGGTTTTAATGCAAAAGGTATTTAACTCCACAATAAGTTCACTAAATGAAACTTTAAGAATAAATGATAGTAAGGATTTAGATAAAGCTATAGGGTATATTCATAAAGCGAAAAGAATAGCTTTTTTTGGTATGGGTGGTTCTGCAGCAATAGCTCTGGATGCATATCATAAATTCATGAGAACAGGGAAATACTGTGTCTTTCATGAGGATTCTCATTTTCAAGCAATGATAAGTTCCATGTATGATGAGAATGACTGTATAATAGCTGTTTCAAATACTGGAAGTAATAAGGATTTAGTAGAGAACCTGCGAATTGCAAAAGAAAAAGGAGTAAAAATAATATCTATAACTTCAAATTACAAATCTCCTATATTAAAGGCATCAGATGTGGTTCTCGTATCCTATGGTAAAGAAAATTTATCAAAAAGTGAGGCGATGGAATCAAGGATTAGCGCATTATCACTTATTGACTGTTTGTTTGTTGGTACTTGTTTAAAGGATCAAGATAATTATTATAAGGCTTTAGGCCAAATTAGAGAAGCTATAGCAAATAAAAGATATTAAAATAATTTTCATACACTCCACGAGAGTGTATTTTTTTATATAATAATGAAAAATATTTTCAAAAAAACCTTGTTAAAACCTTTACATTAGAATATAATAAAAATAAGGGAATAATTTTCAAAAAGCAGTAATTATACGAATGATAAAGAGAAAAAAGAAAATTTATTTCAAAAGGGGGATGACATGGAGTATTTAATTGGACTAGATGTTGGAACAAGTAGTACTAAAGCAATTGCGTTTGATTTGAAGGGAAATGTAATTTCAAAGCACAATATAGGCTATTCTATTTTAAACCCTAAGCCTTCTTGGAGCGAACAATGTCCTGAGGAAATGTTTGAGGCAGTTATTAACTCTATTAAAAGTGTAGTAAGTGAAAATGCTAACAAAGGAAATAAACTTCTTGGGGTGAGTTTCAGCTCTGCTATGCATGGGATAATGGCTGTAAATGAAAATGGAGACAAATTAACTGATTGCATTATTTGGGCAGATACAAGAAGCACAGAATATTCAGAGCACATAAAAAACAGCAAAATAGGCCATGAGATTTATATGAAAACTGGCACCCCAATTCACCCAATGTCACCGCTTTGTAAGCTTGCATGGATGAAAGACAATATGAAGGAAGTATTTAAAAATACAAGTAAGTTTATTTCTATTAAAGAATATGTTTTCTTTAAATTGTTTGGCAAATTCGTTGTGGATTATTCAATTGCATCTGCTACTGGTTTATTTGATATTTATGAATTGCAGTGGAATAAAAATTCATTAGAAGTTGCAGGCATAAGCGATGACAAGTTATCCACACCAGTATCTCCAACACAGGTATTTAAAGGCATGAATAAAAAATATGCAGATTTAATGGGAATTGACCTAGAGACTCCCTTTATAATTGGTGGAAGCGATGGTTGTCTTGCAAACCTTGGTGCTAATGCAGTAAAACCTGGAGATGCTGCTGTTACAATCGGGACTAGTGGAGCTATAAGAATAATAAGCGATAAACCTAAAAATGATGAGAGTGAAAGAATTTTTAGTTATATTCTTACTGAAGAGCATTTTGTTCTTGGAGGTCCCGTAAATAATGGAGGAATTATTTTTAGATGGTTCAGAGATAATTTTTCACAAATAGAATTAGCACAGGCTGAAGCTTTAGGTGTTGATACTTATGAATTATTGACAGCAGAGGCGTCGTCAGTACCTGCAGGAGCAAATGGTTTGATATTTTTGCCTTATCTGCTTGGAGAAAGAGCACCACATTGGGATGCAAACTCAAAGGGAGCTTTCTTTGGGATAAATATTACACATAAGAGGGAGCATTTTCTTAGAGCACTTTTGGAAGGAGTGATATTTGGGATTTATAGTGTAGGAAAGGCTTTAGAGGAGACGACTGGCAATATTGAAACAATCTATGCTACTGGAGGTTTTGTTAGATCTGAGCTGTGGGTTCAAATGTTAGCAGATGTATTTAATAAAAATGTAGTAATAGCAGAAAGTTATGAAAGTTCCTGTTTAGGAGCAGTAGTACTTGGTATGAAGGCAATAGGACTTATAAATAATATAGAAGAAGTAGAAAAATTAGTTCCTATTTCTCAAACCTTTAAACCAGATATAAAAAATCATGAGGTTTATATGAAAACTTTTGAAATTTACGAAAGATTATATTTAAAATTAAAAGATGAGTTTGTAAGTATTGGTTTATTACAAAAATAAAAGGGGGATTTTATTATGCCATTATTAATTGTTGCTTTGGGGGTTGTGTTATTATTAGTTCTTATGATAGCTTTTAAATTAAATGGTTTCTTGTCATTAATTCTTGTGGCTCTATCAGTTGGTATTTTGGAAGGCATGAAATTGCCTGATGTTGTAGCTTCTATTACAAAGGGTGTTGGTGGTACATTAGGTACACTTGCATTGGTGCTTGGCTTTGGTGCTATGCTTGGTAAGCTCATGGCAGACAGTGGTGGAGCACAAAGAATAGCAATGACGTTAATTGACAAGTTCGGAAAGAAAAGAATACAATTAGCAGTGGTAGTAACAGGATTTATAGTTGGTATTGCATTATTTTATGAAATAGGTTTTGTACTTTTAATACCTCTAGTATTTACAATAGCAGCAGCTGCTGATATTCCACTTTTGTATATAGGAGTTCCAATGGCAGCAGCACTTTCAGCTACTCATGGATTCTTACCACCACATCCAGGTCCTACAGCTATAGCGGCTATTTACAAAGCAGATTTAGGTAAGACATTACTTTATGGTATTGTGGTTGCTATACCTGCAGTAATTCTTGCAGGTCCTGTATTTACGAAGTTTTTAAAACATATGGAACATGATATACCAAAAGGATTATATAACCCTAAGATATTCACGGATAAAGAAATGCCTAGTTTCGGAGTAAGTGTGTTTACAGCTTTAGTGCCAGTAATACTTATGGCAGCAAGAGCCTTTGCTACTATTTTTCTACCAAAAACTTCACCTATATTAAGCTACACTACTTTTCTAGGTGATCCAGTAATAGCATTACTTTTAGCTGTGCTTTTAGCTATATTCACTTTTGGACTAAATAGAGGCAAAAAGATGCCTGAAGTAATGAAAACTGTAAGTGAATCTATAGCAGCAATAGCTATGATATTATTAATCATAGGTGGAGGCGGTGCCTTTAAACAGGTTTTAGTAGATAGTGGAGTTGCTAAATATGTTGCAGCAATTATGACAGGATCAACTATTTCACCATTAATACTTGCATGGTTAATCGCAGCAATACTTAGAATAGCATTAGGCTCTGCAACAGTAGCGGGCATGACAGCATCAGGTATTGTAGGACCATTAATTGCAGCAACAGGTGCTAGCCCTGAACTTATGGTATTAGCTACAGGAGCAGGAAGTTTAATATTTTCACATGTTAATGATCCTGGTTTTTGGATGTTTAAAGAATATTTTAATCTATCAATACCAGAAACTTTAAAATCCTGGTCAGTACTTGAAACTATAATTTCTGTGGTTGGTTTAGTTATGGTTCTATTACTAAGTGTGATAGTACATTAAAATTTCATACAGGAGAAGCTATGCTTCTCCTGTATAAGTTTTTAAAAAGGAGGAATTTATATTATGGATAAACAGCAATTTGGAGTTATAGGCATTGGTGTAATGGGTAAAAACCTTGCTTTAAATGTTGAAAGTAGAGGATTATCAGTTTCAGTATATGATCAAAATAGAATTGCCATAGATGAATTATTGATAGACGCTAAAGAAAAAAATATTGTGGGAACATATTCTATAGAAGAGTTCGCAAATTCTCTTCAAACACCAAGGAAAATATTACTTATGATTAAAGCAGGGAAATCTGTTGATGGTGCTATAGAAAGTTTAATACCATATATATCAAAGGGTGATATAGTAATAGATGGCGGTAATTCATTTTTTCAGGACACAATACGTAGAAGCAAAGAACTTGAAGCTTTGGGCTTTAAATTCATAGGTACTGGAGTTTCTGGAGGAGAAGAAGGAGCGTTAAGAGGGCCAGCGATTATGCCTGGTGGACAGATTGATGCTTATAAATTAGTAGAACCGATTTTGACAGCTATATCTGCAAAAGTAGATGGGCAGCCATGTTGTACTTATATCGGAGAAAATGGAGCAGGGCATTATGTAAAGATGGTTCATAATGGTATTGAGTATGCTGACATGCAGCTTATTTGTGAAGCTTATGCACTTTTAAAAGAGGTTGTAGGACTTTCTAATGAACAGCTTCATGATGTTTTTGCAGAGTGGAATAGAGGAGAGCTTGATAGCTATTTAATGGAAATAACCAGTGAAATATTTGCACAAGTAGACAATGAGTCTGGAAAACATATGGTTGATATTATTTTAGACAAAGCAGGTCAAAAGGGAACGGGGAAATGGACTAGTCAAAGCGCTTTAGATTTAGCAGTACCAATCCCTATCATAACAGAGGCTGTTTTTGTACGTTTTTTGTCAGCAATAAAAGATGAACGTGTTTTTGCAAGT
>JAJYBA010000128.1 GCA_021779235.1 Bacillota bacterium | reverse complement strand
TACGAAATTCGTTAGACAGATGCTCTTAGATACACAACCTAAAACTTTTGCAGACTTAGTTAGAATTTCAGGATTGTCTCATGGTACAGATGTATGGCTTAATAATGCACAATACTATATTAAAGAGGGATTTACAACACTTAAAGATTGTATTTCTACAAGAGATGATATAATGGTATATCTAATATATAAAGGACTTCCAGCTAAGACAGCCTTTACTATCATGGAGAGGGTAAGAAAAGGTAAGGGACTTACGGAAGATGATGAGAAGGTAATGAGAGAACACGACGTGCCTGATTGGTATATAGACTCATGTAAAAAAATAAAGTATATGTTTCCTAAAGGCCATGCAGTAGCTTATGTAATGATGGCGGTAAGAATAGCATATCATAAGGTTTATTATCCAAAGGCATACTACGCTACTTATTTTACTGTAAGAGCAGATGACTTTGATGCTAATTTAATTGTAAAAGGTGAGAGTGCTATAAAAGCTAAAATGGATGAACTAACAGCTATGGGTAATGATATAGGACAAAAGGAAAAAGGACTTCTCACAACATTAGAGTTATCTTATGAAATGTTTAAAAGAGGTATAAAATTATTAAATGTGGATCTTTATGAATCTGAAGCAGTTAAATTTAAAATTGAAGATGATGCCATAAGACCTCCATTAAGCGGACTTGAAGGCGTAGGTGAAAATGCTGCTAAAAGTATAGTTTTGGAAAGAGAGAAAGGTGAGTTCATATCAAAAGAAGATTTGAGAATTCGTTGTAAAGTTTCTAAGACAGTTATTGAAACATTGGATAATCATGGATGCCTAAAAGGTATGCCTAACACAAATCAGTTGTCGTTTTTTTAGGGAAATGCAATTAACCCTTGAAATAGCAAATTTTATATGATAGAATGATATATATTAGTTATCGCTGATAATTTTACTGGAAGAGAGTAGGCCCGTCCTACTCTCTAATTTATTGAAACGCAACTCATGGTTGCGTTTTAATTATAATATTATGATTATTTATGTTAATAATTGTAGAAAATAATAATAAAAGGAGGGTGTTAAAATGAAAAATGATACCTTGTTACAAAAACTTAGAAAAATAACTCAGCCAATAGTAGAAAAAAACAATTGTGAATTATATCATGTGGAGTATGTAAAAGAAGCAGGAGAAAATTTCCTGAGAATTTATATAGATAGTTCTAATGGAATATCTTTAGAAGATTGTGAAAAAGTAAGTAGAGCTACGAGTGAAGTATTAGATGTAGAAGACCCAATAACTGATAGCTACTATTTAGAAGTCTCCTCTCCAGGAATAGAGAGAATTTTATATGATGACAATCATCTAGAAAAATACATAGGACATAATGTATTAGTTAATTTAAATAGTCTATATGATGGCAAGAAAAAGCTTGAGGGCAATTTATTAGGATTTTCTGATATACAAATAGAAATTGAATATGATGGGAATAATATATCCATTCCGAGAGAAAAGATTTCCATTGTGACTTTGAAACCAGTGCTGTAAGGAGGAAGTTAAAATGAATCAGGAATTTATTGAAGCATTGAGAGAAATTGTAGACCAAAAGGGAATCAGTGAAGATTTACTTTTTGAAACTATTGAAGATGCATTAGTTGCAGCATATAAGAAAAATTATGCTACTTTATCTAATAATGGCCAAAATGTAAAAGTAACAATGAATAGAGAAACAGGTGAAATACATGTTTATGGTCAAAAAATAGTTGTAGAAGAAGTCTTTGATGATGTTAATGAAATATCACTAGAAGAAGCTAAAGAGTATAGTCCTAGATATCAAATTAATGATACTGTTGATATTGAAGTTACTCCAAGAAAATTTGGAAGAATAGCTGCACAATCTGCAAAACAAGTAGTTATTCAAAGAATTAAAGAAGCTGAAAGAAATATCATTTACAATGAATTTATAACCAAAGAATTTGATATTATTACAGGAAGCGTTATAAGAAAAGATAGAGGAAATGTATTTATAGATTTAGGTAAAATTGAAGCTGTGCTTGGAGCTAATGAGCAAATGCCTGGCGAGGAATATAATTTTAATGAAAAATTAAAACTATATATTGTTGAGGTTAAAAATACTACTAAAGGTGCTCAGATAGGAGTATCAAGAACTCATCCAGGTCTTGTAAAACGATTATTTGAACTAGAGGTACCAGAGATTTTTGGTGGAGTTGTTGAAATAAAAAGTATTTCAAGAGAAGCAGGTTCAAGAACTAAAATTGCAGTATATTCAAATGATGAAAATGTTGATGCTATGGGAGCTTGTGTTGGACCAAAAGGTACTAGAGTTCAAAATATAGTTAATGAATTAAGAAATGAAAAAATTGACATTATCAAGTGGAGCAAGAAATCTGAAGAGTATATTTCAAATGCTTTAAGTCCTGCAAAAGTATTGAATGTAGTAGTTGAAGAAGCTTCTAAATCTGCAAAGGTTATAGTGGATGATAATCAATTATCTTTAGCTATAGGAAAAGAAGGCCAAAACGTTAGATTGGCAGCTAGACTTACAGGTTGGAAAATTGACATTAAGAGTAAAACTCAAGCCCACTATAACATGGAAGCAAGTGGAGTTATTGAAAATGAAGTAATTGAAACCATTACTGAAGAGTAGGTGATAGTTTTATGAAGGTTAAAAAAATACCTCAGCGCATGTGTACAGGTTGTATGGAAATGAAATGTAAAAAGGAATTATTGCGTATTGTTCGTAGTAAAGAAGGAGAAATTTCCATAGATTTAAGCGGTAAAAAGCCAGGTAGAGGTGCATATATTTGTAAGAGTATAGAGTGCTTTGAAAAATCCTTTAAGACAAAAAGATTAGAGCGAAATTTAGGCGGAAAAATAAGTGAAGAAATTTATGGGAAACTAAGGGAAGAGATAAGTCATGAATAATAAATTTTTTCAATTTTTGGGTTTAACTAAAAAAGCAGGTAAACTTATTGAAGGTTACAATCAATGTGAAGACGCACTTTCACATGGAAGAGGAACACTTATAATTTTGTCTGAAGAGAGCTCCACTAATACAAAGGATAAATTTAAAAGATTAGGCAGTAAAAATAATATACCTATTATAGAAGGATTACCGAGTGGGACACTAGGTAAGTGTTTAGGAAGAGAAGAAATTAATGTTTTGTGCGTAAGCGATAAAAAAATGAGTGATAAGCTATTAAGCTTATGGAATGAAAATGATGAAGAAATTAAATTTCGGGGGTGAATGATTTGGCAAAAGTCAGAATATATGAATTAGCAAAAGAGTTAGAAGTGTCAAGTAAAGAATTAATTAATGTACTATTTGAAGAATTTAGTATAAAAGCCAAAAATCATATGAGTGTGATTGAGGAAGAGGATGCTGAGTTAATAAAGGAACTTTACAGTGATGAAAATTCAGGACTTAAAGATAGTAAAAATGAAACGGTAGAACACTATGAAAACTTAGCTAATGAAGATGCTAACAAAGTTGTTATTAGAAAAAGAGGTAGAAAAGGTAGAGATGAATTAGGAAATAATAACAATGGTGTTGAAGCAATAGAGGATGAATTTGTAGTAATCGAAGGTACGATTACAGTTAAAGACTTAGCTGACAGATTAAAAAGACCTTATGTTGAAGTAATAAAACAACTTATTTTCTTAGGTGTTATGGCTGGAATGAATCAAGAAATTGATTTTAATACAGCTGAAAAAGTAATAGAAAAGTATGGTGCAGTTGCAGTACTCAAAGAAGAAGAAGAAGGCAAGATTGCTGATGATGAAGACATTGAAGTTGATTTAGGTACAGATAAAAAACCAGCTGTTGTTACAGTTATGGGTCACGTTGACCATGGTAAGACATCATTACTTGACTGCATTAGAAAAGCTAAGGTTACTGAAACAGAAGCAGGTGGAATTACACAACACATAGGTGCGTATACTGTTAATATTAATGGAGAAAAAATTACATTTTTAGATACGCCTGGTCATGAAGCGTTCACATCCATGAGAGCAAGAGGTGCACAAATAACAGATATAGTTATACTTGTTGTAGCTGCTGATGATGGTATTATGCCGCAAACTAGAGAAGCTATAAATCACTGTAAGGCTGCTAAGGTTCCAATGATAGTAGCTATAAACAAGATGGATAGAGCAGGAGCTAACCCTGATAAAGTTAAGCAAGAATTAACAGAACATGGTCTTGTAGCAGAAGATTGGGGCGGAGACACAATTTGTGTTCCAGTATCAGCTCATACCAAAGAAGGTATAGATACTTTGCTTGAAATGGTATTAATAACAGCAGAAATGTTAGAGTTAAAAGCAGATGCTAGTAGACGCGCAAAGGGAACTGTAATAGAAGCTAAGCTTGACAAAGGTAGAGGTCCAGTTGCTACATTATTAGTACAGAACGGTACACTAAGCACTGGGGATTCTATAATAGTTGGTTCAACTTATGGAAGAATAAGAGCAATGCTTGATGATAAGGGTAAGAAAATAAAGACTGCAGGACCTTCTATACCAGTAGAAGTACTTGGATTATCTGAAGTGCCAGCTGCTGGAGACAGATTTAATGTTGTTAAAGATGAGAAGACTGCAAGAAACATGGCCGAAGCTAGAAAAGCAAAATTAAGAGAAGAACATTTCCAATCTAGTAACAGAGTTTCTATGGAAAATCTATACAGTCAAATACAAGAAGGTTCTGTTAAAGAACTTGGTGTAATTGTTAAAGCTGACGTTCAAGGATCTGTAGAGGCTGTAAGACAATCTTTAGAAAAATTATCTACTGATAATGTTAAAGTAAGGGTTATTCATTCTGGAGTTGGAGCTATTACAGAAACAGATGTTATACTTGCAGCTGCTTCAAATGCAATAATTATAGGGTTTAATGTAAGACCAGATAACAATGCTGCTTCAATTGGAGAAAAAGAGAATGTAGAGATTAAAACCTATAGAATAATTTACGATGCTCTTGATGATATAAAAGCGGCTATGGTTGGAATGCTAGATCCTGTATTTAAAGAAGTTGTTTTAGGTAGAGTTGAAATAAGACAAATATATAAAGTTTCAAATGTA
>JAJYBA010000127.1 GCA_021779235.1 Bacillota bacterium | reverse complement strand
ATGATATTCCAAGATCCTATGACTTCTTTAAACCCTACTATGACTATTGGAAGACAAATAGCAGAAAGCTTAATAATACACAGAGGTATGAGCAGAACCGAAGCTATGAATGAATCAATAAAAATGTTAGAACTAGTTAATATTCCTAATGCAGATAAAAGAGCTCACCAATATCCACATGAATTTTCAGGTGGTATGAGACAAAGAGCAATGATAGCTATAGCGTTAGCTTGCAACCCTAAAATACTTATAGCAGATGAACCAACAACTGCACTAGATGTTACAATACAAGCTCAAATAATGGATCTTATTGCGGATTTGCAACAAAAGCTTGGAACGGCAGTTATTCTTGTAACTCATGATTTAGGAGTTGTTGCAGACGTTGCAGATAGAATACAGGTAATGTATGCAGGGCAAATCATAGAACATGGAACAACGGATGAAATATTTAAAAATCCACAACACCCATATACTTGGGCGTTGTTACAATCAGTTCCAAGATTGGATACGAAAAATAAGGATAGACTTTATTCCTTACAAGGGACTCCGCCGGATTTAATTAAACCACCAGTAGGATGTCCTTTTGCAGCAAGGTGTGAGTATTGTATGCAAATATGTAGAGAAGAAATGCCAGAAGCTACAACTTTAAGTGAAAACCATGAGGTTTGCTGTTGGTTAAAACATTCTATGGCACCAAAGGTTGATATTCCTGAAGCGTTAAGAGGTGATAAATAATGGCTAACAATAATGAAATTTTAATAGAGGTTAAAAATCTTAAAAAATATTTCCAAGTTGGTAAGCATGCTACTTTGAAAGCAGTTGATGATGTTAGCTTTTTTATAAGAAAAGGTGAAACTTTAGGACTTGTTGGAGAATCTGGCTGTGGAAAAACTACTTGCGGAAGAACTGTAATGGGTATGTATAGTGCCACTGGTGGAGAAGTATTATTTGATGGAATTGATGTTCATAAATTAGATAAAAAAGCAAAAAAAGATTTTGCGAGAAGAGCACAAATAATATTCCAAGATCCTTATGCTTCATTAAATCCAAGAATGACTGTTGGAGATATAATTGGTGAGGGAATAGATATCCATAATCTTTACACTGGCCAAGAAAGAACTAATAGAGTATATGAACTTTTACAATTAGTAGGACTTAATAAAGAACATGGTTCAAGATTTCCACATGAGTTCTCAGGTGGACAAAGACAAAGAATAGGAATAGCAAGAGCACTAGCTATAGAACCAGATTTTATAGTGTGTGATGAACCAATTTCAGCGCTTGACGTTTCAATTCAAGCACAAATTGTTAACTTATTGATACAACTTCAACAAGAGCTAGGTTTAACTTATTTATTTATAGCTCATGACTTATCCATGGTTAAACATATATCAGATAGAGTAGGTGTAATGTATCTTGGGGCAATGGTAGAACTTGCAAGTAGCCATGATCTATATGAAAAACCACTTCACCCATATACTCAAGCCCTATTATCGGCAATACCGGTACCTGATCCAGAAGTTGAAAGAAATAAAGCTAGAATTAAACTAGAGGGTGAAGTGCCAAGTCCTATAAATCCTAAACCTGGCTGTAGATTTGCACCTAGATGTAGATATGCAAAACCAGTTTGTAGTGAACAAACACCTATTCTTAAAGAAATAGAAAAAGAGCACTATGTTGCTTGTCACTTATTTTAAGAAGCTACAGATTTAAAATACATTGAAAATTCATAATATTTTGTAAGATAACTTAAAAATTAATTAAAGTTGCTATATTTAGAAAATTAGGCTTGATTTTCTAAAATATATAGTATATTATGAGTATATGAATTTAAGTAGTATGTGAAAAAGCAAAATACTGAATATATTGAATATACAGAATAAATCAAACAAGCCATATTTGATACTAATAAAGTTAAATAGGTTATATTATCAATTTATTTTAATATAAATTATATTGGTAATAAATATATACTTATTATCCAAATTTAATAATAAGATTTTATAAATTCTTATTATGAGCTTAAACATATTAAGGGGGGGTTTTTTCGTGAAAACAAAAAGATTAATGGCCACTTTACTAACACTTTCACTAACTGCTTCAGTTGCATTGGTAGGTTGTGGAAAGAAAAATGAAGCTGTGAAGCCTAATGACACAAAACCTAGTACAGATGCTACAGATACAGTTAAAATGGACAAAGTTCAATTTTTAAATGGTATCTTAACTTCTGAGCCAAAGACACTTGATCCAACATTAGCAACTGATGTTAATTCATCAGACGTTTTAGTTAACTGTATGGAAGGTTTAACTAGAGTTGAGCAAGGGGAAGATGGTAAAGATGTTATAAAGGCTGCAGGAGCAGAAAAATGGGAAGCTTCAGAAGATAAAACTGTATGGACATTCCATTTAAGAGATTATCAATGGAGTGATGGAAAACCAGTAACTGCTAACGATTTTGAATATGCAATTAAAAGATCTCTTAATCCAGAAGTTGGTTCCACATATGCATTTATTTTATATCCTTTAAAAAATGCTCAACAATATAATGCTGGAAAAGCAAAGGCTGAAGAAGTAGGAGTTAAGGCAATAGATGCAAAAACACTACAATTCACATTAGATAAACCATGTCCATATTTCTTAGATTTAACTTACTTTAAGGTTATGTTCCCTCAAAGAGAAGACATAGTTAAAGCTCAAGGAGATAAATTTGGTACAGAAGCAAATACATTAGTATTCTGTGGACCATATATACTAAAAAATTGGGCACACCAAAGTAAGATGGAATTCGAAAAGAATCCAAATTATTGGGATAAAGATTCAGTTAAACTTGAAAAGTTAACTCTTAATATTATAAAAGAAGAAACAGCAAGAATGAACTCATTATTTAATGGTACTGTTGATTATGCTGGGGTTAGTAAACAAGAATGGATAGAAAAATTTAATGCAACTGGTAAATTTAATGTAATAAAAGCTAACACACCTGGAACAAACTATGTGTTCTATAATCAAAAGGATAAATATTTTTCTAATGCTAAAATTAGACAGGCGTTCAGTTTAGCTGTTGATAGAGAAGAAAGAGTTAAAATTTTAAATAGAGGATTAGCACAACCAGCGTATGGATGGTGCCCACCAACACTTCAAATAGGTGGAGAGGACTTCAGAGCTAAAGTTGCTATAGAACCACTTAAAGCATTTAAGGATGCAAATCCAGATGCAAAAGCATTATTGATTGCAGGACTTAAAGAAATTGGAGCAGATCCAGATCCAGCAAAAAATACATTTACTTACTTACAATCTGGAACTGATGCTTTAACTAGAGAAAATGCAGAATACGATCAACAAATGTATAAGAAAAATTTAGGCGTAGACATGAAAATGGAATATGTTGAATGGCCAGTATTCCAAAAGAGAACAGATGAAATGAACTATCAAATAGGTGGTATGGCTTGGATAGGAGACTATAACGATCCAAATACATTCTTTGATATGTGGGTGACTGGAGCTAATATAGTTCCAACTGGTTGGTCAAATGCAAAATATGATGATTTACTTAAACAAGCTGCTGCTACAACTGATCCAGCAACAAGAACAGATTTGTTTAAACAAGCTGAACAACTATTAGTAGTAGATGATGCTGTTATATCACCATTAGCATACAGAATGAAAAACTCTTTTAGATATAAATATCTAAACAGAATAATGACACCATTATTTGGCGCTCAAGACTTCAAATATGCTTATACTAACGGAAGACCATAATAAAAATTAGATTATAAATGAAAAAATAGTGCAGTAATAAAAATTACTGCACTATTTTTTCATTTTACATTGAATTATAAAATTCTTAATTGAAAAATAGCTTCTGAAAATATATTTTTGAGATTGTTTAGTCAAAAGAGGGTATTTGAAGTAATGTATATTTTTCTTTTTATTGTGAATAAAAGAACTCCAAATTGTAAAAAATAATAGATATTACAATTGGGAGGGCTATGATGGGAAAAACACCTTTAAAAAAAGTTATAAAAGCTAAATTAAAAACAAACAAAGAGTTAACTAAAAACGAAATGTTGCGAGAAACGTTAAAATATGAAATAGCTGAAGAATTAGGATTAACTGACAAGATAGATACCTATGGGTGGAGTGGGCTAACAGCAGAAGAAACAGGAAGAATTGGAGGGTTAATGACAAAAAGAAAGAAGAGTATAAATCTTCCTAAAAACGAAGATTTTTAGAACAGTTAAATAAATTACTTTGGACAATGTTTGGTGTATAGGTTAAAATATTATATACCATTATAGTTTTAACTACATTTTAGAAGAAGAATTTCCCACTTCTATAAATGTGGATTTAATACTATGATAAAGAGAAAACTTCAGTGGGATATAACAATTGATAATTGCTATCTGCCCCCAGAGATTTACCAAAAAGGTAAGTCTCCTTTTGAAGTCATTAATATTTTAGCACCACAGGTTATGAAAAGCTGCGTAGGTGATGATTTAAAGGAGAAATGTTAATATGGACTGTTATAAGGAATTTGCTCACATATATGATGAATTAATTAATTCTGATATTGATTATAAAACATGGGCTTCCAAGATATTATGTATTTGCAAAGAATATGGTATTGATAGGTCGAACTATTTAGATTTAGCTTGTGGCACAGGAAATCTTACAATAGAAATTGCAGGTGAATTTAAGCATATATGGGCAGTTGATTTATCTTCTGATATGCTGAGTGAAGCAGAGAAAAAACTGAGAGATGCTTCTATAAAAGCAAAATTTGTATGTCAAGATATTTGCGAGTTGAATTTGAATACTTCCTTTAATCTCATAACTTGTTGCTTAGATTCTAGCAATTATATATTAGAAGAAGAAAATTTTGAAAAGTATTTATTAGGTGTTTATGATTTATTAAAAGATGGTGGTTTATTTATTTTTGATATTAACTCTTATTATAAACTTACTAATGTGCTTGGTAATAATATTTATAATTATGATAGTGATGATGTAGTGTATATTTGGGAAAATTATTTAGAAAATGATATAGTAGATATGAATTTAACCTTTTTTGC
>JAJYBA010000126.1 GCA_021779235.1 Bacillota bacterium | reverse complement strand
AATACTGCTACATATAAAAATCCGAATATAGTGAGAGCAATATCCACAAAATTATAATTTGTATAAATCACAGGAATACATAATAGTAAGAAAATTATTGCTATTAGAATGTATATGTTAAAGCTCGATCTAAAATCATTACCCATATTAAAATAATATACTATGCATAAAATGTATCCTATAATCCCAATTGGCTTATAGTGTTTTTTTCTAGAAACTTTATAAAACTCATACATACCAAAAAGTGAAAGTACCATTACTAGATATTTTAAATATTCTCCGCCTAAAAATAAAAATATTATTAACGGAGCTAGAATTAGTGCTCCTATATATCTATTATTCATAATTTCCTCCCTATTTTACCTTTCCAAATCTTCTATCTCTCTTTTGATAATCAGCTATTGCAGTTCTCAGCTGTTTCTCATGAAAATCTGGCCAATTAATATCTGAAAACCAAAACTCCGAGTATGCGCTCTGCCACAATAAAAAATTACTTAATCTTAACTCCCCACTAGGCCTTATTATCAAATCTGGATCTGGCATTTCTTTCGTATACATATATTTTGAAAATAAATCCTCAGTGATTTCGTCTTTAGATATTTTTTTATTCATTAAATCTAAGGAAATTTCTTTTACCGCCTCTACTATTTCATTTCTTCCACCATAATTTAAAGCTAGATTTAAAATTAAGCCCTTGTTATTTTTTGTTTTTTCATAAGCACAATTTAATTCTGTTCTACATATCTGTGGTAATTTTGATATGTTACCAATGGAATTAATAACAACATCATTAGCGTTTAGCTCCTCGAACTCATTTTTTAAATACTCAACTAATAATTTCATTAATGCATCTACTTCCTCTAAAGGTCTATTCCAATTTTCAGTTGAAAATGCGTATAATGTTAAATATTTAACCCCTAGTTTGTTACACTCTTTTACAATCCTTCTTATTGTTTCCACTCCAGCTCTATGCCCAAGTGCTCTTGGTAAATTACGTTCTTTGGCCCATCTACCATTACCATCCATTATAATTGCAATATGCGTAGGTACTCTTGACATATCTAAATCTACATTATTATCTGTATTTTTATCTTTTTTTAAAAAAGCGAATAATTTTTTCAATAAAATTCTCTCCTTTTTATTATCAATAGTATAATTTTAAATAGAACCTGCATAACTGCAGGTTCTATTTAAAATTATATACTAAACTACCATTATTTCTTTTTCTTTAGTATCTATTAATTTATCTATTTCCTTAATAAATCTATCCGTTTCCTTTTGCATAATATCTTCTGATTTTTTAGCTTCATCTTCTGTAATTTCGTTATTTTTTTTCAAAGCCTTAATTTTATCATTAGCATCTCGCCTAATGGATCTTATAGCTACTTTACCATCTTCTCCTGTTTTCTTTACAGTTTTAATTATATTTCTTCTTGTTTCTTCAGTAAGTTCAGGAATAATTAATCTAATTGCTGTACCATCATTTGATGGATTAAGTCCTAAATCAGACTTTAATATAGCTTTTTCCACATCTTTCAAAGAAGATTTATCCCATGGCTGAATTAATAATACTCTAGGTTCTGGTGCTGAAATGTTTGCCAGTTGACTTAATGGCATAAGACTTCCGTAACATTCAACATGTATCCTATCTAACATAGTAGGATTTGCTCTTCCTGCTTTCATACTTGCAAATTCGTGCTTTAAAACAGAAATAGTCTTATTCATTTTTTCATCAGCAATACTAATAATCTCTTTAATCATAGAATTCCCTCCATATTTTTATGATTCTTTAGTACAAGCAGATACTAAAGTACCAATTTCTTCTCCTAAAATTGCTCTTTTTATATTTTCAGGTTTATCAAGTCCAAAAACTAGAATAGGTATATTATTGTCCATACATAATGATGTAGCAGTAGAATCCATAACTTGAAGTCCTTTCTCAAGTACATTAAGGTAACTTAGCTTAGCAAATTTCTTTGCATCGTTATATTTATGAGGATCTTTATCATAAACTCCATCAACCTTTTTAGCTAGTAAAATTACTTCTGCTTCTATTTCTGCTGCTCTGAGTGCTGCTGTTGTATCTGTTGAAAAATATGGATTTCCCGTGCCAGCTGCGAATATTACAACTCTGCCTTTTTCCAAATGTCTCATTGCTCTTCTTCTTATAAATGGTTCCGCTACTTCCTTCATTTCAATGGCAGTTTGTACTCTAGTATTTACGCCTACATTTTCTAAAGAATCTTGAAGTGCTAATGCATTAATGCAAGTTGCCATCATTCCCATATAATCTGCAGTAGTTCTGTCCATACCTTCACCACTTCTACCGCGCCATATATTTCCGCCGCCAACAACTATTCCTATTTCAACACCTAACTTAACCAACTCTTTTATTTGAAGTGCTATCTCATTGGTAATTTCAAAGTCTATTCCAAATCCTTTTTCACCAGCTAAAGCTTCTCCTGAAATCTTTAACATAATTCTTTTATATTTAGCAACCTCCATAAACACTATACCTCCAAATTTAAATATTGCTTATTTCAAAAAAGAGAACACGCAGTGTTCTCTTTAATTGTTATTTACCCTGCACTTGTCTTTGAACTTCTTCAGCAAAGTTTTCTTCCTTCTTTTCTATACCTTCTCCTCTTTCAAATCTTGCAAATCTTGTTACCTTTATATCAGCACCAAGTTTTTTAGATTCTTCTTGAAGATATTTTGTAATAGTATAGTCAGAGTTTTTAACCCAAATTTGCTCAACTAAACAAACTTCTTTATAGTATTTATTTACTCTTCCCATAACCATTTTTTCAACAATATTCGCTGGTTTTCCTTCATTTAAAGCTTGAACTCTGTATATCTCTTTTTCTTTTTCTAAAGTTTCATTATCAACGCATGTGTTATCTAAGAACAAAGGATTTGCAGCTGCAATTTGCATTGCAACATCCTTAGCAATTTGAATTAACACATCATCTTGTTTTTCACAAGCAAGTTCTACTAAAACACCTATTCTTCCACCGCCGTGGATATAGCTTTGAACTACACCATTTTCAATAGAGAACTTTTCAAATCTTCTTACAGACATGTTCTCACCTAATTTTGCTATTAAAGCTGTAACAGCTTCAGTAATAGTCATCGCTTCATCAGCTATGTATTTTTCACTAACTAATTCCTCAACAGTAGTTGAAGTAGTTTGTGCAACTTGCATTGATATATTTTTTGCTAAAGCAACAAATTCTTCATTAGCTGCAACGAAGTCTGTTTCACAGTTAACTTCTACAACTGATCCAACCTTCATATCTTCTGAAATATATGTGCATACTAATCCTTCTGCAGCTATTCTTCCAGCTTTTTTTGCAGCCGCAGCCAATCCCTTTTCTCTTAAAAGTTCAATGGCTTTTTCCATATCACCATCTGTTTCACTTAGAGCTCTTTTACAATCCATCATTCCAGCCCCAGTTCTTTCTCTTAACTCTTTAACCATGCTTGCACTAATCATTATTATTTCCTCCTATTCCTATCTAATTTAAAAGGTAAATGAAAGAACTAACTTCCACCTACCCCTCAACTGTTATATCAATAATTATCTTATTAGATAAATATAGTTACTATTATTCAGCTAATTGTTCACCTTGTCTTGCTTCTATAATAGCATCAGCTAATCTCTCAGTTATTAATTTAACTGCTCTTATAGCATCATCATTACCTGGAATTACATAATCAACTTCATCTGGATCACAGTTTGTGTCAACTATTGCGATTACAGGAATCCCAAGAATTTTAGCTTCAGATATAGCATTTTTTTCTTTTCTTGGATCTACAACAAATAGAGCTCCTATTCTGTTAGCATCCATGCTTCTGATTCCGCCTAAATTCTTTTCTAGTTTTTCTCTTTCATTTTTAAGTTTACTAACTTCTTTCTTTGGAAGAACTTCAAATACTCCATCTTCTTCCATTTTGTATAATTCTTCTAATCTTGCTATTCTTGTTTTGATTGTTTTGAAGTTTGTTAACATTCCGCCTAACCATCTATTGTTTACAAAATGCATTCCTGATCTTATAGCTTCGTCTTTAATAGCTTCTTGAGCTTGTTTCTTTGTTCCTACGAATAAAACATCTTTACCTTCTTCAGATACAGATTTAATAAAGTCATATGCCTCATCGATTTTTCTAACTGTTTTTTGTAAATCGATAATGTATATTCCGTTTCTTTCTGTAAATATGTACGGAGCCATTTTAGGGTTCCATCTTCTAGTTTGATGTCCAAAATGAACACCTGCTTCTAATAATTGTTTCATTGAAATAACTGCCATTAATAATAACCTCCTTGGTTTTTACCTCCATTACCATCATCTTATTGAAGACCACTTGTTGGGACCCTTCCATAATTAAGTAATGTGTGTATTTTCTCACCTATGTAGTATAGCACAAGGTAATAATGTATTCAATAAAAAATTTTAAATAAACTTAAAAAATTTTAATCAATTTAAATCATATTGTATTTATTAATATTCTCATTTCATACATATTTATACTTTATTAATTGAAAATAATTAAAAGCAGAGCGATATCGCCCTGCTTTTAATTATTTTATTTTTTTAAGTTCATCAATTAGTTTCTCATTTAATATTTTAATATGTGTACCCTTCATTCCAAGTGATCTTGATTCTATTACTCCTGCACTTTCGAACTTTCTAAGTGCATTAACTATAACAGATCTTGTTATTCCAACTTTATCTGCTATTTTAGATGCTACTAATAATCCTTCTGTACCGTCTAATTCATTAAAAATATGCTCTACAGCTTCGAGTTCTGAATAAGATAATGTTCCAATAGCAAGTTGCACTACAGCTTTCTTTCTTGCTTCTTCTTCTATCAAATCATTTTTAGATCTTAAAATTTCTAGTCCAACTATAGTAGCACTATACTCAACTAAAACTAAATCATCATCCGTAAAATCCTTATCAAATCTTGCAAGTAAAAGAGTACCTAATCTTTCTCTATTTCCGTTTATTGGTACTATAGTCGTTATTTTATTCTCTATTGTGCATTCCTTACTGTCTTCGAACACACAAAAATTTTTATTTCTCAGATTCGCCTTCGTTTCATTAATATTA
>JAJYBA010000125.1 GCA_021779235.1 Bacillota bacterium | reverse complement strand
CTCAAAGTGAAAAAGAAATGGGAAAAGTTGAAGCGATCATAAGATCAATGACTATTTCAGAAAGAAAACATCCTAATTTGGTTAGTAGCTCTTCTTCTAGAAAAAAGAGAATTGCTAATGGGTCAGGTACTGGGGTGCAACAAGTTAATAAACTATTAAAAGATTTTGAGATGATGAAGAAATTCATGAAGCAAGCAAAAGGATTCCAAAAACCTGGTAAAAAAGGTTTGTTTGGTAAATTGCCTTTTTAATAAAACTACTTGGGTAATGACTTAATTTAGCTTTGAAGGAGGTGATATACATGGCAGTTAAAATCAGATTAAAAAGAATGGGTGCTAAAAAAGCTCCATTTTATAGAGTGGTAGTTGCAGATTCAAGAGCTCCTAGAGATGGAAGATTTATCGAAGAGATAGGATACTACAACCCAACAACAGAACCAGCTACTGTTAAAATCGATGCTGAAAAAGCAGCTAATTGGATAAAGAATGGTGCACAACCATCTGATACAGTTAAAAGATTACTTAGCAAAATTGCAGTCAACTAGAAAAGTTTGTAAGTAATGAATGGAGGAGTTTTCCATGAAACAGTTACTTGAAGTATTGGCAAAGTCTTTAGTTGATAAACCAGAAATGGTAGTAGTAAACGAAGTAGCGCATGAGCATACGGTAGTTCTTGAATTATCTGTGGCACATGAGGATATGGGAAAAGTTATAGGAAAACAAGGTAGAATAGCTAAAGCTATTAGAACTGTTGTGAAGGCAGCTGCTGTTAAAGAAAATAAAAAAGTAGTTGTTGAAATAAAGTAAGAGTTAGGTTCTACCTAACTCTTATTTTAATTAAATATTGAGTTTTGTACATAATATAGTGAGATAAGTAATTTATAATTTTTAAATTATAGCTATTCATATAAATAATTTTGGAAGGAGGATTTTAAATGAAAGATTTTATGAGTGTAGGCCAGATTGGTAAAACACATGGGCTAAAAGGTGAAGTTAAAGTATTTCCATTAACAGATAGCCTTGAAAGGTTTAAAAAGCTGAAAAGTGTATATATTGACGGTGAAATTAGAAAGATTGAAGGATGTAAACTTCAAGCTGATAAAGCAATACTGAAAATTGAAGGTATAGATAGTATAGAACAAGCGGAATTATATAGAAATAAGTACTTGATGGTTAGTCGCGAAGACGCTATTAAACTGCCAGAAGGTAGCTATTATGTGGCAGATCTGATAGATTGTAGTGTTTATGAAGAGGGTGGAGAAGAAGAACTTGGAAAAGTATATGATGTTCTTCATACACCAGGCAATGATGTTTATTGGGTTAAGGGAAATAAAGAAGTGCTTATTCCAGTGCTGAAGGATATAGTAGTTAGTATAGATGTTAATAAGCGTGTAATAATAATTAAACCAGTGAGTGATTGGCAAGAATGAAAATAGATATTTTAACTTTATTTCCTGAAATGTTTGAAATTTTTAATCATAGTATCATTGGAAAAGCCATAGAGAAAAATATACTGGAGATTTCACCTCATAATATTAGAGACTATGCTTTAAATAAACATAAAAAAGTAGATGATTACCCTTATGGTGGTGGAGCAGGTATGGTAATGCTAGCTCAACCTTTAGTTCACAGTATTAAGGATGTTAAACTACATAATAGTGGGAAAGTCATATTTTTGGGACCAAGAGGTAATACTTTTACCCAAGATATTGCGAAGCAGCTATGTGAAGAAAAGGAATTAATATTTGTATGTGGTCATTACGAAGGTATTGATGAGAGAACCTATGACTATATAGATATGGAGCTTTCCTTAGGCGACTATGTTTTGACAGGTGGAGAAATGGCATGTATTCCTATAGTTGATAGTATTTGTAGATTGATTCCAGGGGTATTATCTTGCGCGGAGAGCTTCACAGAAGAATCTTTTTATGATGGGGTATTAGAATATCCTCATTACACAAGACCAGAATGTTTTGAGGGTGAAAAGGTTCCAGATGTACTGATCTCTGGGCATCATGAAAACATACGAAAGTGGAGAAGATTGCAGTCACTTTTAATTACTAAGGAAAAAAGACCGGATTTATTTAGAAAACTTGAACTTTCAAAGGAAGATAAAAAACTATTAACTAAAGCAAACGCAAAATAGGATATAACGGGGATTTATTTAAAGTTAAAAAATATCTTATATATAAGCACAAAAGATATTTTTATGTTGATATATATATTTATTTATGATAGAATGTAGATTGTGCTAGTACGGGCGGTCCTCTGTCACATTATTAAGGGCATGAACGTCACAATAAAATTTTAGGAGGGAATGCACATGTTAGAAATTATAAGAGCAATAGAATCAGAACAAATTAGAACAGACTTACCAGAATTTAATGTAGGTGATACTGTTAAAGTTCACATCAGAATCAAAGAGGGTGCTAAGGAGAGAATCCAAGTATTCGAAGGAACCGTTCTTAAGAGACAAAATGGCGGTTTAAGAGAAACTTTCACAGTTAGAAGAGTAGCATCTGGTGTTGGTGTTGAAAAAACATTCCCAGTAAACGCTCCAGTAATTGAGAAAATTGAAGTTGTAAGATTAGGTAAAGTTAGAAGAGCTAAACTATTCTACTTAAGAGATAGAGTTGGTAAGGCTGCAAAAGTTAAAGAAAGAATGAGATAAAATTGGGGCTGCAAAGTCCCTTTTTACATTTAACAATAGTTTAGAAACGTAGTCTTCTTTTTTCATAAAAAGAGATGTTAATGCTTAATGAATAATAATTAAGTATAGATATAGGTATTCTTCGGAAGCTCATAATTAAGCCATCTTAGTGGATTTTTAAGTAGGTGCATAAATTGATAAGAAAGATTTTTGAAGAAGTAAAATATATAGCGATTTCCCTTGTAATTGCTGTATTTATTATAAATTTCATATTCCAAATAGTAACGGTAAATGGTGAATCTATGATTCCTACAGTGCAAAATAATGATAAATTAATACTTGAAAAACTTTCATATAGAATAACACCTGTTAAGCGTAATGATATTGTAGTAATAAAGTATCCCGCTGATATAAGAGAAAGAATAATAAAAAGAGTTATAGCAGTTTCGGGAGATAAAGTTAAAATTAGCGATAATATATTGTACATAAATGGTAAAACTATTAATGAGTACTATAAAAATGAGGATTCTATGCAAGACTTTGATGAAGCTCTGGTGCCACAGGATTCAATTTTTGTCTTGGGTGATAATAGAAATTTCAGTAAAGATAGTCGCAGTAGTGATATCGGATTTGTAAAACTCAATCTTTTAGAAGGAAAAGCAGTTATAAGGCTTTATCCATTCAATAGAATAGGAAGGATTAGATAAGTATGAGCATGAGTATAAATTGGTTTCCAGGTCATATGGCTAAGACAAGAAGGCAAATTCAAGAGAGTTTAAAACTTGTTGACGCTGTAATAGAAATTAGAGACGCAAGAATAGTTAAATCAAGTGCCAATCCACAAATCGATGAGATTTGCAAAGATAAACCTAGAATCATTTTATTGAACAAAAGTGATTTAGCAGAAGATAAAGTAACTAAGGAATGGATAAAAAAGCTTACAACTGATAACATTAAGTTATTGGCTGTAAATAGCATTAGTGGTGAAGGGTTAAAAAATATAAAACCCCTTCTTGATGAATTATTGAAAGCAAAGCATGATAGACAGAGAAATAAAGGCTTAGTTAATATAGTTACGAGAGTTATGGTAGTTGGTATACCTAATGTTGGTAAGTCTTCTTTTATAAATAAATTAGCTAAAAACAATATTGCTAAAACTGGGGATAGACCAGGAGTTACTAAAAGTAAACAATGGATAAAAACTAGCTTAGGGATAGAACTAATGGATACTCCAGGGGTATTATGGCCAAAATTTGAAGATGAAGCTGTAGGACTCAATTTGGCATTCACGGGAGCCATAAAAGATGAAATTATGGATATCGAAGAATTAGCGCTTAGATTAGTAGAAAGGCTTCAGACTAACAATCCACAAAGACTAATAGAACGATATAAACTTTCAGAAATTATGGAGAATCCTATAGATAATATGGATAATATAGGCAGGAAAAGAGGTGCTGTAATTTCTGGTGGGAATATTGACTACAATAGAATAGCAGTAATGCTTCTAGATGAATTTAGAGGTGGAAAATTAGGCTCTATATCTCTAGAAAGAATTGACGAAGTTTAAGTTTTTTTATGGGCATCTTAAAAAATAATTACTCAGTATTTAGCTACTTTTTAAGGTGCCTAATTGTGATAATTTAATAAAGTATTAAGGAGAAAAAACATGGAACTTAATATTGATTTTTCAAAGATGAGTTATAAAGAAATATGCGAATATGTGTTAAACATAGAAAAGCTTGAAAACGATATCAAAGAAAGTGATAGGCGAAGTATATTAAGTATACTCCTACAAGACAATAGGAAAACTGTTCAAAAATTAGGTAGTAAAATCTCTAAAATGATTGAGTTAAAAGAAAAGGAAATTCAGAGAGTAAAAAAAATGTACGAATTTGATAGAAGCTTTGGAAATTATAAATACGTAGCTGGAGTTGATGAAGTTGGACGAGGTCCTCTAGCAGGACCTATAGTGGCAGCTGCAGTAGTATTAGATTTAAATATAAATGAAGATAAAGATTTAATCCTAAGAGTTAACGATTCAAAAAAGTTATCAACAGGTGTAAGAAAAGAATTATCTCAGATTATTAAAGAAAAAGCTTTAGCCTATAAAATTATTGCTATTGACAATAAACAGATTGATGAAAAGGGTATTGGCTATTGCAATAATCAAATATTTTTAGACGCCTGCTATGGGCTCACTATTAAACCAGATTTAGTCTTATCTGATGGATATAAAATAAAAAACTTTTCGGATTTAAATGAGTTTGTAATTAAAGGAGATACAAAAAGTATAAGTATAGCTTGCGCTTCAATAATTGCAAAAGTATATAGAGACGAACTGATGTTAGAGTATCATAATGAATATCCCGATTATGGCTTTGATAAAAATGTTGGTTACGGTACAGAAGAACATGTTCTTGCCATAAAAAAGCATGGAATTATTCCTATACATAGAAGAAGCTTTTTGAAA
>JAJYBA010000011.1 GCA_021779235.1 Bacillota bacterium | reverse complement strand
ATTTTTAGGAAGCCTTTGAAAGCCTATTTCCTTTTGTATTAATCTAATACTTTCTACCTGTCTTACTGACGCATTTACAGTTTTGCTAAGATTTGCAGTTTCACAGTTAACTAGCCTATTTACATTGTTTCTCATTTCCTTCATTATTCTTACATTCTCTAGGAATAACAATGAGCTGTGAGCACCAATTATATTAAGCAGGTCAACAATCTGCTCCCCCTCTTTAATATAAATTACATAACTGCTTTTTCTTTGTATTATTTTTGAAAGTAGTCCATAACTATTAATAAGCGCACATAGTTCCTCTGCATAGTCACTATCATGTGTAACAAACTCCACATGATAATTTTTCTCCGGATTACTAATACTTCCGCCACCTAGAAAAGCTCCTCTTATATATTTACGTTTACACTCTTCAGCATCGATTAACCTATCTGGTATAGTGTAATCTATAGAGAAAAAGTTCTCATCTTTTAGTACTGCCACTTGCTTTAAGAACTCTTTAACACCCATTTCTTCTGTAATTATAACCACATAAACATTATTTTTCTTAAGCGAATTACTTCTCTTAACTAATAGCCTAGCGTGAATAGCAAAATGTTCCTTTAATAATTTAAAGATTAGTCTTGCTATTGCAGGGTTTTCAGTGGTTATTTGGAAATTCACTGCTTTATTTGAGCCGAGTCCAATAGTTCCACTTACCTTCATTATAGCAGCTAGTTCAGCCATAGCTTCTTTCTTACTCATTTCTGTAAATCTACAAATTTCATTTTTAACCTTAGACGAAAATGACATTACTCTACTCCTTATTATGTTTATTTTCCTAAGGAATGTAACAATAAATATTAATTTATTATTTATTATTACGTTCCTTCAGCCTCTGCGATAAATAAAAGTACTCTACTATTTTCTTTTTATCATAAAATAATTTTTTCTCCATAATTGTTCTTACTAAAATGTCTGCAAGCTTGTCTGCATCATGTCTTACATACCCTTTTGTTACTTTAACAAAATCACTTTTTATTATCTCTATACCAAGCTTTGTAACTTCCTCTTCATTTATATTAACTATATTTGAATTATCCTTAAGATATTTTTCTTCAAGCTCACTACTTATTTTCCCTGTGTTCACTACAACACAATCAACAACCTTGCATTTAGCATGTTTATTAATAGCCTTTATATGGTCCTTCACACTATAGTTATCACTTTCTCCTGGCTGAGTCATGATATTTGACACATAAATTCTTAAGGCTCTTGTTTTGTCTAATGCATCTCTTATTTCCTTTACTAATAGATTGGGAATAATACTTGTATAGAGGCTACCTGGTCCGAGTATTACTGCATCTGCCTCTTTTATAGCAATCAATGCTTCCTTAAGTGCTTTAGCATCTTTAGGCTCTATAAAAACCTCATCAATAGCACTATTATACTTTAGGGCACTTTTGGGTATATTTGACTCCCCATCAATTATTTTTCCATTTTTAAGCTTTGCCTTTAAAATCATATTATCTAAGGTAACTGGGATAACCCTTCCCGTTACAGCTAATACTGAACTCATTTTCTCCACAGCTTCTTCGAAATTATTTGAAATTCCATCCATTGCAGCTAAAAACAAATTACCAAAGCTTTGGTCCTTTAATCTTCCATCTTTAAATCTATACTGCAATAATTCTTCCATCAGTGGCTCTGTATCTGCTAAGGCTAAAATACAATTTCTAATATCCCCAGGGGGAAGAATACCTAAATCTTCTCTTAAAATCCCTGAACCTCCGCCATCATCTGCCACTGTAACTATTGCAGTTATATTATTAGTATATACTTTTAAACCTCGGAGCATAGTTGATAAACCAGTACCCCCTCCGATTACTACAATCTTAGGTCCTTTTATGAGTACCCTCTTTTCGTAGATTAAATCTCCCAAATTCCTTGAGCTTATAGCTACGTCTAGGCTTCCCGTATTTATTAGAAAAACAAAGGATTTAATAACTTGGATCACAGTTACATATATAATCAAAGCTCCTAGTATCATGAGAAATATAGAAAAACTTATATATCTCATATAAAAATATTTTTCATTCATTAGCTTAACAATCCCAAAAATTAAAAGCCAGCCACCTACAATCCCTAGAAGAATCCACCTTTTTATATTAATTCCAGGCTTCAGCAAGCCACTAGGCATCATAGCTTGCCGTCACCCCTATTCACATCTTCACTTATATCCCTGTGGTCTACATTGACATTATATCCATTATGCTCCAATATTTCATAAATCCTATTGGCTATAGCTACAGATCTGTGTCTTCCCCCGGTGCAACCAATAGATACTATAAGTTGTCTTTTTCCCTCTTTTTTATAATTTGGAATAAGATACACTAGCATATCTTGAAGCTTATCTATAAATACTTTCGTCCCTTCAAAATCTAGCACATAATCTCTTACAGGCTTTTCATTACCTGAATACTGCTTAAGCTCTGGAATATAATATGGATTTGGCAAAAACCTAACATCAAATACCAAATCTGAATCTACAGGTATTCCATATTTAAATCCAAAAGAAAGCACAGTTATCATAAGCTCCGTTTCTATCTGACCTTCCTCACCATAAATATCATTTATTTTTTCTCTAAGTTCTCTTGCAGAAAGTTTAGTGGTATTAATTATATGATCAGCACGCTCACGTACTTCCTTAAGTTTTCGCCTTTCAGTGGCAATTCCATTTAAAACCCTTCCCTCTGGTGCTAGAGGATGTTTTCGTCTTGACTCTTTATATCTTTTAATAAGTACTTCATCTGTGGCCTCTAAAAATAGGATTTCATACTTATATCCCTCTTCTTTTAAATAGGCTAAGCTTTCAAATAAATCATCAAAGAATTTTCCGCCTCTAATATCTATAACTAAAGCAATTTTATCTATATTTCCCTTAGTTTGATAACATGCCTCTGCAAATTTTGGAATTAATGTAGGTGGCAAATTGTCTACACAAAAAAATCCTAAGTCCTCAAGATTTCGTACAGTTTGTGTTTTTCCAGCGCCTGATAATCCTGTCAATATAACAAATCTCATTAAAAAACCTCCTCTACAAAAATTGCGAATATCTATTATTACAAATATGTTTAATATTACTAATTAATTCATTCCAAGTCCCATTTTTAAACTTTAAATTTAAAAATTCTCTATAAAATAGAATTTTTTTATATCATTGTACTAATACAGTTTCATTTTTTTATTATAACACATTTAGAGATAATTATAGAGGTGTAAGCATAAAAAAAATGCACAACTACATAACTTGCTGTGCATTTAAAAATCTTATTTTATTTTACAAACTCTCACTTAAAATCTTTATAAATAATTTGTTTTGTTTTTCTGTACCAATTGTAACTCTAAGCCATCCTGGCATACCTAATAAATGTCCTGGCCTAACAATAATACCTTTTCTAAGTAACTTATCAAAAACTTCTTTATCATCAATTTTTGTATTTACCATAACAAAGTTAGCATTTGTTTCAATGTAGGGAAGCTTCATTAGCTTAAATTGCTCATATAAATACTCTTTTCCACTTACATTTGTTTCAAGCACTAGCTTTAAAAACTCTTCATCTTTTAATGCAGCTACAGCTGCCTTCTGCGCATATAAATTAACATCAAAGGGTCCGATAACTCTGTTAAAGTAGGATGTTAATTCTTCACTAGCTATTCCATAGCCACATCTTAAAGATGCTAGTCCATAAGCTTTAGAAAAAGTTCTTAGAATAATCATATTAGGATAATCATCTAAAAATTCTAAAGAATTCGGGAATTCTTCTGAAGTTACATATTCTATGTAAGCTTCATCCATAATTATTAATACATGGTTTGGAATTCTATTTAAAACGTTTACAAATTGTGATTTAGTAAATATAGTGCCTGTAGGATTGTTAGGGTTACAGAACCATATAATCTTTGTTTTTTCAGTTATTGCCTCCACCATTTTTTCTATGTGCAGTCCATTATTATCCATAGGTATAATAACACTGTTACCTCCCATAAGCCTTGTTGAAGCCTCATATCTAGGGAAAGTAATCTCCGCCATTATAGCTTCATCATCATGTTCTAAGAAAGTATTGCAAATTACTCTAATCAATGAATCTGAGCCTGTACTACAAAAAATCTTATCAGGATTTACTCCGAGTTTCGCGCTTAAAGCATCCTTCAATTCATAGTTTGATGCATCTGGATACATATGAGTTTCCTCTATTAATTCTCTTAGTGCCACTTTTACCTTAGGCGAACATCCTAATGGATTTTCATTTGAAGCAAGCTTTATAACCTCTTCAAGTCCCAGTTCTCTCTTAACTTCACTTATAGGCTTACCTGCTTTATACACGCCTAACCCCAAAATTTCTTTTCTTACCGTATATCCCATGCTTGTTTCCCCCTATTTATTTATATTTAAACAACATTTCAGAAGGAAATCCATCTCCTATTTAGGCGAGAGTATTACTACCCTCGTAGTTCCTATATTTTAGTAGAAGTATTAATTTCCTTCTGAAGCCATTATTTAAGCCAATTTATAGGATACAGCTTTTTTAGAGGATTATTTATCCTCTCCCCAAATTCTTACTTCAGTGTGAAGTTGTACCCCAAATTTCTCTTCCACTTCATCCTGCACAAGCTTAATTAAATCTAAAATGTCCTTTGCACTGGCATTTTTTCTATTAATAATAAAGCCAGAATGTTTTTCAGATACTTGAGCATCCCCAACACAAGTGCCTTTTAAACCACAATCTTCTATAAGCTTACCTGCAAAATGCCCCTCTGGCCTTTTAAATGTACTCCCTGCTGATGGGTATTCTAAAGGTTGCTTATCACTTCTTCGTTTTGCAAGAGTATCCATCCTTGCTTTTATAACTTCCTTATCTCCCACCTGAAGATTAAGAGTAACACTTACTACTGTATATCCATGTTTTAAAATTGCACTGCTTCTATAAGTCAGTTCCATATCATCTTTAACTAAAGTTAATAATTCCCCGTTATTATCAATAGCTAACATACTTTCGAGTACCATGGACATTTCACCATCATAGGCTCCTGCATTCATAGCTGAGGCACCACCAATGCTACCTGGGATTCCACTAGCAAACTCAAAACCTTTAAGTCCTGAATTTAAAGCTACCTTTGCCACATTGTACAAACTAGCTCCACTTTGAGCACTTATTTTATTTCCTTCTACCTCAATTTTATTTAGCTTAGATAGTTTTATAACTACCCCTCTAATTCCACCGTCTTTTACAAGTAAATTAGAACCATTTCCTACTAGATAGTACTTAACTCCATTTTCTATACAAATTTTTATTACAGCTTTAACTTCTTCAATGCCTTCTGGAGTTACTAAAATATCAGCTGGTCCACCTACCTTGAAAGAAGTATGGTTTTTCATAGGCTCATCTACTTTTATGTTTGCTCTGTCTATTACTTTATCTAAATGTTTAATTAATTCTACATATTGCATCATATACTACTCCTTGAAAATATTAATATATTTATATACTTTAATAACATAAATCATGAAATTTGTGTTAATAAAGTTATAACTCTTTTAGTTTACCCTTTTTCTTAAGATATTTCAACAATTTAAACTCGTCATTATTCATTATTAATTCTTCTGGCATATTAATTTCTTCTAAAAGTCTATGCACTAAGTCAAATTCTCCTACATGAAAACAAGTATGAGCGTCACTACCTATAATTACTTTGACTCCATATTCCTTGCAAAGCTTAGCAATATTTATACAATTACTCTCGCTTCCTTTTCTTGAGCCTGCCAGTGAGCTATTGTTAAGTTCAATTAAAATATCTTTTTCCTTAGCCTTTTGTACCATAGCTTCCTTACAAATAGGAAAAGCAGGATTTCCACTATGTCCTATTATATGAACATTTGGATTATCCATAGCCCCTAAAAGTGCTCTAGTGTTTTCCTCAGCAGTTCCTGGCTTAATACATACATCATGTAAACTTGCAATTATAAGATCTAATCTCTCTTCAATATAATCTGGTATATCTAAGCTTCCATCAAAGTCCATTATATTAGCTTCACAACCTCTAAGTATGGTAACTCCATCTATTTCTCTAGGTATCACCTTTATATTTCCAAAATGAAATAAATGTGGTCCACCTGGCATTTTAGGACCATGCTCAGTATTCCCTAATATTTTTATGCCCTTGGCTTTTGCCTCTCTAACATTCTCAAGTAAAGTAGTATATGCATGACCACTTACTATAGTATGAGTATGTACATCAACTACATATTTCATTAGTTCCCCTTCTTTCCTTCCTTAATGCCATTAAAGTATTCTAAAACACATTCTGCAGCCTTACTATCCATGGAGGGAGTCTCCATTAATTCCTTAGCGCTGGCATTCTTTATATTATCAATGCTACCGAATTTCTTTAATAGTTCTCTTCTTCTCTTTTCCCCTATATTAGGTATATTATCCAATATAGAATATAAGGTTCTTTTATCTCTCAAAGTTCTGTGATAAGTAATAGCAAATCTATGCACTTCATCCTGTATTCTAGTAATCAAATGCATGCTTTGAGAATTGCCTCTCATAATGAGCTCTATATTATTATATATTAAACCTCTAGTTTTGTGCTTGTCATCCTTAACCATTCCACATACAGGTATATTTATATTAAGACTATTTAAAACCTCTAATGCTACATTAACCTGGCCCTTACCACCATCCATGAGAATTAAATCAGGAAACACACAAAACTTGCCTTTACTTAATTCTAAATTTCGTTCTTTTATTTTTTCTACTTCCTCAAGGCCATGTTTAAACCTACGCTCTAGAATTTCCCGCATACTATCATAATCATTTGCTCCTATTACGGATTTTATTTTAAATCTTCTATAATCACTATTTTTAGGCTTTCCATCTTCAAAAACCACCATTGTACCTACAGAATCTACCCCCATTATATTTGAAATATCATAGGATTCAATTCTTTGTGGTATTTCTTCAAGTTCCAATAAATCTACAAGCTCCTTCAGTGCAATTTTGTGAAGTTCCTTATCCTGTCTATCCTTCAGTTTGAATTGCTCTAAAGTTATCTTAGCATTATTTGCTACCATTTCTAGAGTCTTTTTCTTTTCTCCCTTTTGAGGAATTTTAATTGTCACCTTTGAGTCTTTTTTAGAGCTAAGCCACTGTTCTAAAATCTCTCCCTCATTTATAAAGGGCACATATATTGTTTTAGGAATGAAGGCCGTACCTCCATAAAATCTCTTTATGAAACCTTCTATAAGTTCATTGTTTTCCTCATCTGCTGCATCATTTAAAATAAAATGCTCACGTCCGACTATCTTGCCATCCCGAAGGAAAAATACCTGAAGACAAACATCTTTTTCATCAACATATACATTAATAAAATCTTCATTCTCACAATTCCCTATAACAATTTTTTGCTTTTCATTTACCTTATCAATTGCCAAAATTTTATCCCGAAGTGCCGCTGCTTTTTCAAATTCCAAGGCTTCCGCTGCACTTTCCATTTCTTGTTTTAGACCATCCTTTATATTCTTATCTTTCCCTGTTAGTAGCTCTATTGTATCTTTAATAATAACTCCATATTCTTCCTTACTAATATACCCTGCACAAGGGGCTTTGCATAACCCAATATGATAGTTCAAACAAGGCCTAGTTTTAGGCAATCCCTCCTTGATGACTCGTTTACAGGTCCTAAGAGGAAAAATTTTATTTATAAGTTCAATAGTGCTATATACTGCTGCTACATCTGTGTAGGGACCAAAATATTTCCCACCATCATTTGCATGGTTTCTAGTTACAAAAATTCTTGGGAATTCCTCATTTATAGTAATCTTTATAAAAGGATAATGCTTATCATCCTTAAGTAAAATATTATATCTTGGACTATATTTTTTAATAAGATTACACTCTAAAATCAGAGCTTCCATTTCTGAATCAGTTACTATATATTCAAACTCAGCTATGTTCTTCACCATAGCCTTTACTTTCTCAGAATGATTTTTTGAATTTTGAAAATATTGTCTAACTCTATTTTTTAATATTTTAGCCTTTCCCACATATATTATTTCACCAAGATTATTCCTCATAAGATATACTCCTGGCGCCTCTGGAAGAATCTTTAATTGATATTCAAAATCAAACACAGTGTAACCCCCTCTAAATCATCATCTGTGACGCTGAAATGTATTTAAAGCATTTTAGGCAATACATAAACCATATACGCAAGTCCGAAAATCATAATTATTTCTTCAATTAACTTGCCTACCTTAGACCCCACCTTATAAGTATAAAGGAATTTAAACTTTTTCTTTGAAAAAGGATAAAATAACGGTACTCCCATTTTAGTAAACATATCTCCCATTAGATGAGACCCATATCCTATAGTAAAGGGATAAACTAAGGGCGGAAGCGAATATTTTCTGCAAGTATAGCCTATCATTAGCATAAAAAACATCATTCCTGTTAAACTATGTAAAAGTCCATTTCTATGAGTTGATAATCCAATAATTATAAAGCTTAAACCCAAAGATTTCAAGGCAATCTCTTTGCTATATAAAAAATCAAACCACAGTATTATTATTCCCAAACAAACATATATAGTCACTTTAGTAGTTTTATTTTTAAAGGGTAAAATATATTTATTTATCATACTTTTAGGATGATCTACATCTGGAAGTATTGAAGCTAAAATAACCACAAGCATACCAATATAATTAAATTTCCCGGGCAATTTATTACAAATTGCTACATACACCACGCTGCCAATGCCAGCATGAGTCTTTCCTGTCATCCACAGTCACCTTCTTTAGTTAAAAAACTACTTTTGTCTTTTCGTGTAAAATATAATAAAGTCAGATATTATTTAAGTAATATCTGACTTTATTATATCATTTTTCTGTACATATGTTCGCATATTTCTACTTTTATTTCAAATAAGTTTTAATAAGTTCTCTAGTTATTTCAGCAGCTATTCCACCACCAACTCCACCATCTTCAACAATTACTGCAATGGCAATTTGAGGATTTTCATAAGGTGCAAAACCAATAAACCAAGAATGAGGTGCCTCTTGTTTATTTGGATCATCATTATGATCTGCAGTACCTGTTTTTCCACAAACCGTTATGCCAGAAATAGCTGCATTAGTGCCTGTGCCTTCAGCTACCACCCCTTTCATTAAATCCTTCATAGTTCTTGCTGTTTCCTTTGACATCATTTCTTCTAATCGTTTAGGCTCTATTTTCTTTAAGGATTTTCCCTTACTATTTAATATTTCTTTAACCAGCATTGGTTCCATCATAATACCATCATTTGCAACAGTGCTTGCAACCAATGCCATCTCCATGGGAGTAGCTAAAACTGCACTCTGACCTATGGCGCTTTGTGCAATATTGCCCTTTTCATTGCTTTTGTAGCTTGGAAATCTACTATTATCTATTGTTAACCCAACTGACGGCATATCCTTGTTAAAATAAAACTTTTCTGCAGTTTCCTTTAGTGACTTATTCCCGAGGTCTATACCTAAGGACCCAAAAACCACATTACTAGAATGCACATAAGCACCTCTAAAATTTATATCTCCCAAAACTTCACCCTCGTAATTTTTAAGAGCTTCTCTTTCATTAAAAACTAATTTACCATTATCCTTAAATTGTCTACTGTAAACATTAGGCAGGTTTTCTAAAGCACTTATTGCCGTAATAGTTTTAAACGTAGACCCTGGTGGGTATAGCCCAGAAATTGCCCTATTGAGCAGTGGCACTTCCTTATTTGCAACTATTCCTTTCCAATTCTTATTTAAATTATTTGGATCATAAGAAGGCTTAGATACCATGGCCAAAATTTCCCCAGTCTTGGGATTCAAGGCCACTACTGCGCCTCTATTATCACCTAAAAGGTCAAAAGCTTTCTTTTGAAGTTTATAGTCAAGAGTAGTTCTTAAACCATTGCCCACCTTTGCTTCCTTACTTTTGTTAAAGGATAAAAGCTTTGAAACTCCAGTGTCTCCTGCACCCATAAGCTCAGCATCATATTTCTTTTCAAGGCCTGTAAGTCCATATACAGGATCCATATACCCTATAGCATGGGCAAAAAGTTCTCCTTCTAAATATTGCTGCTTTTGAGACAATTCATCTATTTTCGTGCTTTTAGTTAAGGGTCTCATATCTTTATCGTAAATTGTTCCCCTGAGTACCTTATTTCTTTCCACCCATAATCTCTTATTAAAGGTACTAGATACTGCTTTTTCACTACCAAACATATAAAAATAAGTTATGTAGGAAATTAAAGCAATAAAAAATATCAAAAACACCAACATAACTTTTTTTGTACTATTCACAAAATCATTCATAACTTTGACCGTCCTCCGAAATTTTTTGAAGTATACCTAGCGAAAAGAAAGTTACAATCATCGAACTTCCACCGTAACTAACTAGTGGTAAGGTTATACCCGTTAATGGAATAGCACCAACTACGCCACCTACTATAACTAACACTTGAGCGGCTATCATTGTGCTATAACCCACAGCCAGAAGCCTAGAAAACTTATCCTTGCCATAAACAGAGGCTCTCATGCATCTATAAAACAGTAAGAAATACAGAATTAGTATTGCAAAGCCAGTAAGTAAACCCATTTCCTCACAAATAGCAGCAAAAATAAAATCTGTATTAACTACAGGAACCATTTTAGGATACCCAAGTCCAAGTCCTGTTCCAAAAAGACCACCTGAAGCAATAGAAATTAAAGATTGCACTAACTGAAATCCTTCATTGTTGCCATATTTCCATGGGTCACCCCAAATTAAAACCCTTAGTCGTACATGACCAAAAAGTTTATAACTTATAAACCCTCCCAGCATGAAAAGTACTAAACATACTAGCACATACTTGAATTTTGAAGTAGCAATATATAACATAGTTACTGAAATAGCAAAAAACAAAAGCGCTGATCCTAAATCCTTTTGAAGCACCATGAATCCAAGGGAAACCATAACTACAATTCCAGGCTCAAGTAAGGCCTTAAATTTTGTAAAGTCCGACTTACCCTCAATATTTTTAGCATAATACTGTAGTGCTGCCGCCAAATATGCTACCAAAGACAATTTAGCAAACTCAGTTGGCTGAATACTCATGCCGCTAATAATTATCCAGTTTTTAGCTCCATAAATCTCTTGCCCAAATAAACTTCCCATAGCCATAAGAATAAGCGTACATATCATATAAAATCTTTTGTACTTTCCAAAGCTAGTTAAATCCGGAAAAAGCACTACCACTAAAATAAATATGGCAATTCCCACGGTATACCATATAAGTTGTTTTAGCGCAATAGGGGAATCAAGTCTATATAATATCCCCATACCTATAACGGCTAAAACATTTGAAAATAGCAAAATATATTTATCTCCATCCGGAAAAAATCTTCGTATTATAAAATGAGAATAGGCAGAAAGTATGCATATTATTCCACCCATTATTATGGCGCCTTTATCAAAACCCTCTTTACCAATAAAAAACATATTTAAAAACAAAACTATGCATAAAAGATAAGTATACCTAAGAAGTTTTCTCTCGTCCTTCATACTTTCCATACAATCACCTCTTCAAAACTCACAATCTATCCTATAACCTTAAAAATTGAAGTTCCTATTTTAATTTCGTCACCTTTTTTTATAACTACCTTATCCGTCACCCTTTTGTGGTTTATTAAGGTACCATTAGTACTTCCCAAATCATGTAAAATATAATCTGTGTTTTTTACATATATTCTTGCATGTTTAGAAGACACGTATTTATCGCCCAAGATTAAAAGATTATCTTCCTTTCTTCCTATGGAAAGTTCGTTGTTTAGAGGAATAACCGCACCAACTCTTAAATTAAAATTCTCTCCTCGCTCTATAACCTCTAGACCCATAGCTTTTTTACTCACTGGTTTCTTCTTTCCACCACCTTTTATGTCTTTATACATTATTCTCAGTGCAAATATTATAATAATGTAAATAATCGCTATAATTGCAAATTTCATAATCAAGCTTATTGTAGTCATAACACACTTTCTCCTCTTAAAAAAATAATCAAAGACTAGCATTGAATTAATATGCTAGCCTTAAATAAATTATAACATCTTTTTTAAATAATGTCCTGTATAGGAATTTACATTTAAGGATATTTCTTTTGGAGTTCCAGTACACAAAATAGTACCTCCCTTGTCTCCGCCCTCAGGGCCTAAGTCTATAATATAATCTGAGCACTTAATAACATCTAAATTATGCTCTATTACCACTACAGTATTTCCTGAATCTACTAATCTTTGAAGTATTTTAATAAGTTTACTAACATCATCAATGTGAAGTCCTGTGGTCGGCTCATCTAAAATGTAAAAAGTCTTACCAGTACTTCTCTTAGATAACTCAGAAGCAAGTTTAATTCTTTGAGCCTCACCACCAGATAATTGAGTAGAGGGTTGCCCTAATCTAACATAACCTAGCCCAACATCCATTAGTGTTTTAAGTTTATTATTAATTCTCGGAATGTTTTCAAAGAATTTTGTAGCTTCCTCCACGGTCATATTTAAAATTTCATCAATATTTTTACCTTTATACTTAACCTCTAAAGTTTCTCTATTATATCTTTTACCCTTACAAACCTCACATGGTACATAGACATCAGATAAAAATTGCATTTCTATTTTAATTATTCCATCACCCTTGCAAGCCTCACATCTTCCACCCTTAACATTAAAGCTAAATCTACCTGGCTTATAACCTCGCATTTTTGCTTCTGAGCTCGTTGAGAAAACATCTCTAATTATATCAAACACCCCTGTATATGTAGCCGGATTGGATCTTGGAGTACGTCCTATAGGGCTCTGGTCAATATTGATAATTTTATCTATGTTTTCTACCCCTAAGATGTCTTTATGTAGTCCTGGGTTCTTTTTAGAGTTATTTAATTTCTTGTTGAGACCTTTATATAGAATTTCATTAACTAAGGTACTCTTTCCAGAACCTGAAACACCTGTGACAGAAGTAAATACTCCCAAAGGGAAATCTACACTAACATTTTTAAGGTTATTTTGCTTAGCATCAATTATTTTTATACACTTTCCATTAGACACTCTTGTTTCTTCTGGAGCATCAATCCTTTTCTTGCCACTTAAATATTGACCTGTAATTGATTTTTCACAATTTTTTATGTCTTCTATAGTTCCTGCTGCCACAATTTCTCCACCATGTTCTCCAGCTGCTGGTCCAATATCTACAATGAAATCTGCTGCCACCATAGTATCTTCGTCATGCTCTACTACCACCAAGGTATTACCTATATCCCTTAGATGTTTCAAGGTCTTAATAAGCTTTTCATTATCCCTTTGATGAAGACCGATACTAGGCTCATCTAAAATATATAGAACTCCCATAAGGCTGGCACCTATCTGAGTAGCTAGCCTTATTCGCTGAGCTTCTCCACCGGAAAGCGTACCTGCTGATCTGGTTAAGTTTAAATAATCAAGTCCTACATTCTTTAAAAAATTCAACCTATTGTTTATCTCTTTTAAAATTTGACTGGCAATAAGCTTATTTTTTTCGGATAATTCAAGACTTTCTAAAAATGCCACTTCATCTATAATGGACATTTTACAAAATTCATATATATTCTTGTCCCCAACCGTTACTGCTAAAGCCTCAGGGCTTAATCTTGCACCATTACACTTTGGACAAGGATTATCACTCATATATTGTTCTACTTCTCTTTTTATGTAATCAGAGGAAGTTTCAAAATATCGTCTTTTTAAATTGTTTATAATACCTTCAAAAACATGATTAAAAGTACCTGCTCTAAACTCCTTAACATACTCTACTGTTATTCGTTCTCCATTAGTTCCATATAATAATATCTTAAGAAGCTCTGGATCATATTTCTCTATCGGTGTATCTAAACTAAATTTGTACTTTTTGCTTAAAGCCGTTAATACTGCAAAAGTCCAGGAATCCTCTTTAAGGCTACCTTCACCAAAGGACAAAATAGCCCCTTCCATAATGCTTTTACTTTTATCTGGTATGATTAAATCCTCATCAATTTCCATAAGAGTACCAAGGCCGTCACAAGTATCACACTTACCAAAGGGCGTGTTAAAGGAAAAGGTCCTTGGAGCTATCTCCCCTAGACTTATGCCACAATCCGGGCAAGCAAAATGCTCACTGAAGATAATATCTTCTCCATCCACAATATTAGCTATGGCAGTTCCCTCTGCAAGTTTTAAAGCACTTTCTAAGGATTCAGAAAGTCTTCCTCGAACTTCCTCTTTTACAGAAATCCTATCAATAACTATCTCTATATTGTGCTTTTTAGTCTTTGAAAGCTTTATATCTTCTTCCATTAGCTCTACTATATTACCATCTATTCTAGCTCTAACATAACCATTCTTTTTAATATTCTCTATTATCTTAGTATGTTCGCCTTTTTTTCCTCTTATTATTGGTGAAAGAATTAAAAGTTTAGTTCTCTCAGGTAGCTCCATTATTTTATCCACCATCTGGTCCACAGTTTGCTGAGAAATCTCCTTGCCACATTTAGGGCAATGAGGGGTTCCCACTTTAGCATAAAGTAATCTCAAGTAATCATAAATTTCAGTTACAGTTCCCACTGTGGACCTTGGGTTTCTGCTAGTAGTTTTCTGATCTATAGAAATAGCAGGAGATAGTCCCTCTATATATTCCACATCTGGCTTATCTATATTACCTAAAAACTGCCTTGCATAAGCTGAAAGTGACTCTACATATCTTCTTTGCCCCTCTGCATATAATGTATCAAAAGCTAAAGAGGATTTACCAGACCCAGAAAGTCCAGTAAACACCACAAATTTATCTCTCGGTATCTCCAAATCAACATTTTTTAAATTGTGAACCTTAGCACCTTTTATAAAAATCTTATCTCTCATGTTACCCTCCACCGTTAAATGTTTTTAATCTGTTTCTTAAGTTTAAAAATTATATCTCTAAGCTGTGCAGCTCTTTCAAATTGTAAATCCTTAGCTGCTTGCTTCATTTCTTTTTCATATCTATCTAGTAACTTTTTAGTTTCATCGTAATTTGCTTCCATAGCAGCTTCAAGAGTTTCATATACCACTTCATCCTCAGCCACAGTAGTCGCTTCTATTACTTCCCTAATATCTTTCATAATAGTAGTAGGCACAATACCATGCTTCTCATTATAATCCATCTGAATTTTTCTTCTTCTATTAGTTTCAGCAATAGCCTTTTCCATTGACCTAGTAATATTATCTGCATACATTACTACTTTACTCTCTGAATTTCTTGCGGCTCTACCTATAGTTTGAATTAATGAGGTTTCAGAACGCAAAAATCCTTCCTTGTCAGCATCTAAGATTCCAACAAAGGCTACTTCTGGAATATCAAGACCTTCTCTTAAAAGATTTATACCTATAAGCACATCGTGAGTACCTCGTCTAAGATCTTGAATAATTCTCATTCTTTCGATAGTATCAATATCCGAATGTAGGTAGGTGACCTTAACTCCCATTTCCTTTAAATATTTAGTCAAATCCTCTGACATTTTTTTTGTAAGAGTTGTAACTAAAACTCTAAACCCTTTTTCTATTGTATCCTGAATGCTAGTATATAAATCATCTATTTGCCCTTTAACAGGTCTTATAATTATTTCAGGGTCTAGTAGACCTGTAGGTCTTATTACTTGTTCTGCTACATTTAAACTATGTTCTGCTTCATAAGCACTTGGCGTTGCACTAACGAAGACTATTTCATTTAAACTGTCTTCAAATTCTTGAAAAGTTAATGGTCTATTATCATAAGCAGAAGGAAGTCTAAATCCATATTCAACTAAATTAGTTTTTCTTGATTTATCTCCTCCATACATGGCTCTAACTTGTGGAAGAGTTACATGACTTTCATCTATAAACATTAAAAAATCTTTTGGGAAATAGTGCATCAAAGTTTGAGGTGCTGTTCCTGCAGGCCTACCATCTAAAATTCTAGAGTAATTTTCTATACCACTACAGTATCCAACCTCTCTCATCATCTCAATATCAAAATTAGTTCTTTGCTTAAGCCTTTGCGCCTCTAAAGCTTTATCCTGAGAAATAAGTTCCTTTAATCTTAGCTCTAGTTCTTCCTCTATTCTTGTTATTGCAATCTCTAACTTATCCTTTGAAGTAGCAAAATGGGATGCCGGGAAAATAGATACATGCTTTCTAGCTCCGAGAATCTCTCCTGTAAGCACATCAAAGGATCTAATTTTATCTATTTCATCTCCAAAAAATTCTACCCTGATTCCCTCACTTGAAGACGCTGCAGGAAATATATCCAGAGTGTCCCCTCTTACCCTAAAGGTACCTCTAATAAAATTAATATCATTTCTTTCATACTGTATATCTACTAAATGTCTTATAACTTCATTTCTATCCTTTTCCATGCCTTCCCTTAAAGACACAGTAAGTTTTTTATACTCATCAGGATTACCAAGTCCATATATACATGAAACTGAAGCCACCACAATAACATCATTACGCTCTAATAGTGCTGATGTAGCTGAGTGTCTTAGTTTATCAATATCATCATTAATAGATGCATCTTTTTCTATGAAGGTATCTGTCTGTGCAACATAAGCCTCTGGCTGATAATAATCATAGTAAGATACGAAATACTCCACACAGTTATCTGGAAAAAAGTCTCTAAACTCTGAGCAAAGCTGTGCAGCTAAAGTCTTATTATGAGCCAACACCAAGGTAGGCTTTTGAACCCTTTCTATAATATTAGCCATAGTAAAAGTTTTTCCTGAACCAGTTACTCCTAAAAGAGTTTGAAACTTTTTCCCTTCCTCAATCCCTCTCACAAGACTGTCAATTGCCTGTGGTTGATCGCCAGTAGGTTTAAACTTTGAATGTATCTTAAATTCATTCATAACATCACCGCCTTCTATTACTCTGTGGAGGATAACAATTATTAGTTGCTATCCATATCTGAACGTTTGTTCGTCACTTAATATTTTAACTATAAGTTTTTCATATGTCAATATATTGTAGTTGTAATCTAGAGAAACTAATATGCGCAGTAAGTATAAAATTTCTCCTACGTGCCTTGCAACCGAACTCCAAACAAAAAATTAAAAACCTGTAACTTACATAATAAGTTAACAGGCCAATTTTCTTTCTATTTTACAAGTTTTAGTTGAGCTATGTTTTCCATATTTCTAGCAGTAACAACTTCTACAGCTGAAAGATCCTTTCTCATATTTTCTACACTACCAGAAAGTTTAGCAATATCATTAAATAATTTATCATGCTCAGCTTTATTAATATCTGTTTTATGCTCTAATGATCTTAGAATGGCTATATTTTCTTCTTGTTGAGAATTTATGTTTTTTAAATCATTTTTTAGTGGAGTCAATTTTTCATCTAATAAATCGCTTAATACTTTTATTAATTCTTTATCCAAAGTACTTCACCCTCTTATAATTCATAAATTAATTATAAATGAATTTGATTAAAATATAAAGCGTTTTATAATATTATTATAAGTAATATATACCAAGAGTATCCATTAAATTGTATGTAATTTTGTTAAATATTTAAGCATTTCTAGCGATATATACTTTTCGTTACAGCATAATCTAAGAAAAAACCGCTTAATTTGTAATAGCATACTATTTATCACTATGATTAAATAGTATGCTATTGATGTTCAAAATAACTTTATTAACTATAGTAGCTTGACATATTTATGAATCAAAATTATTAAAGAAATTTATAACAAGCAAATTTATAATTTTCTCCGCATTGTTTAGTTTCACCTAGTACAATATTGATAATTATGTTATAATTTGTTGAAAATTAATTTCATAATCGTCTATATTTTAAAAGTTTTCAGAAAAATTATAACATATTCATAAAAGGAGTTAATATTATGATTTCTATAAACGGAATAGATTCTTTAAAAGCCATAGCAGAATTACAAGCAGAAATAATACCAGGGGGTGTTATATATTTAATTATTCAAGGAAGTACAATTATTTGGAGAAAAGCATCTGAAGCCTTCGACCTTGATATTTTCAAGGTTGGGGAGAAATTAAGTGATAATAGCATTGCAGGCAGAGCAATGAAAGAAAATAGAATAATAACACAGAATGTTCCAAGATCGCTTTATGGAATGAGGTTGAAAACCGTTGCACAACCATTGGTAAATGAGGAAGGACAAGCTGTTGGAGCATTTTCAATTATATTTCCTAGATTACATCCTGTAGCAAAATCATTCATGGATTTTGCACCGCTTCTAGCTGAGATGTTTCCAGAAGGTGCTTTTCTTTATATGACAGATTTGCACAATATTATTCAAAGGCAGCCATCAAAGAAGTTTGACATGCCGACTATCCCTATGGGATATAAGCTCCAAGAAAAGGATATTGCATGCAAGGTTATAAAGGCAAAACAAAGTATTACAATTGAACTAGATAGTTCAGCATATGGAGTACCTGTTTTAGTTACGAGTTATCCTTTATTTGATGAAGATAATTCAAATGAAGTTGTTGCTACTTTAGGAGTGGTAATACCTAAGGCCCTTGCAGCTAATCTTCGTGATATGTCAGGTAATCTAGAACTTGGTCTTGAAGGAATAGTTTCTTCCATTGAGCAATTGGCCACATCAGCATCTAATATACATTCAAATGAGCTTGAACTCAATAGGGAGATTAAAGAAATAATAAGTTTATCAGAAGAAATTAATGAAGTATCAGCCTTTATTAAAAAAATTGCTGATGAAACAAAAATGCTTGGATTAAATGCTGCAATTGAAGCAGCTAGAGCTGGAGAAGTAGGGCGAGGTTTTGGGGTTGTTGCAGGAGAAATTAGGAAGCTATCTGAACAATCAAAGGGCACAGTTCCTAAAATTAAAGAATTAACTGATAGGATCAAGGCAAAGGTGGATGAAACAAGGGAGAAGAGTCAAATCTCTTTAGTTTCAAGCGAGGATCAAGCCGCTGCTACAGAAGAAATTACAGCTAGCATACAAGAAATAACTTCGATGTCAGCAGAATTAAATAAAATTTCACGTGACCTATAAATATATTCAACTTACGCCCTTTTATGGGCGTAAGTTTTTTATTACTCGCGTATTTAACATTGTTTCCTAGATGTACCAAATAGGTATCCCGTCATTTCTATCATTTTTCTTCTACTAAAGCTTATACAATACCTTAATTTAGTATAAACGAATTATCTACTAAGCTTATCCTAAATGCCTGTATTCTTTACTTTCATAATAACATTTATTCTCTCTGTTCCAATAAGCATAAAAATTATATATATCAAAACAAAAAACGGTAAAATCAGCATGGTTGAACGAGCTGCAACAAATCCAAGAAGAGGCGGCAAAAACGTTGTTCCTGTATAGGCACTGGCCATTTGATATCCCATAATCTTTTGAGAATGCTCTTTTCCAAAACGTTTAGGTGTTTCATGTAACATGCAAGGAAAAATCGGCGCACAGCCTAATCCAACCATTATGAACCCAATAAGTGAGAAGATAGTAGGCAAAGGTAGTAATAGAACTACAGCTCCAGTTACAGCAATAATTTGTCCCATACGAATTAGTGTAGTATTTTTCACCTTCATAGTAATAAATCCTGTAATCAATCTACCTATTGTAATTCCTCCATAGTAAAGTGAAACCCATTGTGCTGCTACTGCAACAGGAAGATCTTTAACATTTACAAGAAAACTACTTCCCCACAATCCCATGGTGGCTTCAGTACCACAATAAAACAAGAAAGAAACTAGTGCTAGTTTTACACCATTAATTTGTAGTGGCTTTACCTTTGCAACTGCTTCTAAAGGTGAAATGATTTTTGCGTCTTCGTCTTTGCTTAAATCCACACTTCTAGTTTTATCATCATGTCTTACCTGATTCCATAGAGGTAAAGTGAAAAAAAGCAGCACAGTCAACATAAACTGAAGAACAGAAATAGTAAGATATCCACTTCTCCAAGCCCCTTGTCTTGCAATAAACTGTGCCATAATTATAGGTCCAAGGGTAGCCCCTACTCCCCAGAAACAATGTAGCCAACTCATATGATGTGCTTTATAATGCGTAGCTACATAATTATTTAATGCTGAATCTACAGAACCTGCTCCTAATCCAAGTGGGATTGCCAAAAGTATAAGCCAAAATAGTGAGGGTGCAAAGGAAAAGCCTAACAATGAACTAGCTGTCATCAGACAACTTATAAATGTAACTTTTCCAGTACCTAATCTCTTTATTACACTTCCACTTGCTAAACTTGATAAGATGGTACCCCCTGCTATGGTCATGGAAATTAAACCTGCAGCCTGAAAAGGTGCATTAATGTTAAGTTGCATCACGGGCCATGCCACTCCTAGCAATGAATCAGGTAGCCCTAAACTAATAAAAGCTAAATATATAATTCCTAAAAAAAATGTTGCCATAAAAAATCTAACTCCTTATATTAATTTTTTTAGCAATACTGTGCTAAAATCTAATGTTTTAATGTTTGTCCAATTCTTATTATATCAACATTTTGAAAAATAATGTTCCAATTTTATACATAAAAACTTGTAGGATATTATGAACTAAGAAAAAAGCTATTTCAATCTCAGAAAGATTGAAATAGCTTAACTGTAAAACGAATATTACTACTTTACGCCTGTTATTAACTTCTATATATTATAGTTCGAATGTTTCACTTCCAGCATTAAACGAAGAAATAGTAGCTGTTCCTTTTGTAAAGTATAAAACTGCTAAAATTCCATCATTTATATTATACATAGATTTTAAAGTTGGAACAGCTTCAAGTGCACATTCCTTTACTTCACGTCTGTCATCATTTGCAACTTCTCCAGTTACACGAATCCATTGTCCTTTTTTATTCATACTAGAAATTTCGACTTTAGGATTTTCTAACATTTGTTTAAAACATTCTTTTGTATTATTTGTGACAATGTATAACTTTCCTTCATACTCGAAGACAGCACCGAATGGTCTGACCCTTGGTTGATCTCCTTCAGTAGTTGCTATGTAAAAAATACCACTTTCTTGTAAAAATTCTAATGCTTTATTCATAATTGTTGCTCCTCCCCTATATGTGTGTTAAAATTGACTACACAGTAATAATATCACGTATAACTAAAATAGCAAGTACGATTTTTATATGATGTAAGTATCTAATAGATACTTAGAGAGGAATAATGATGGAAAATAATAATAGTCTTTTTGGAAAATGCCCATATTTTACAGCACAAAAAGTATTTTCAGGAAAATGGTCAATATTAATTTTGTATCATTTGAATGATGGAGCAAT
>JAJYBA010000124.1 GCA_021779235.1 Bacillota bacterium | reverse complement strand
TTTCCGTAATCGTCACAGTCTACATAAATAAAACCGTAGCGTTTTGACATTTGCTTTGTCGATTCGGACACTAAGTCTATGCACCCCCAAGAAGTATAACCTAAACATTCAACTCCATCGTATTCTATGGCATCCAGCATAGATTTAAAATGAGCCTTGAAATAGTCAATGCGATACTGATCATCTATAGTGTTGTCTCCCTTTAGTACATCTTTAGCACCTAATCCATTTTCAACTATAAATAGAGGCTTATGATAACGGTCGTAAAGGTCTACCATAGAAATTCTAAGTCCTATTGGGTCGATTTGCCAGCCCCAATCACTGGAAGGCAGATACGGATTTTTAATAGCCAGTATAGTGTTTCCAGCAGCCTTTTCTAATAGCTCTGGAGAAGCCGAAGTACAAGAAGACATATAATATGAGAAGGAAACAAAATCTACAGTATAAGTCTTCATTATTTCATCATCATTAGCTTCCTTTACAATTTCAATCCCTTCATTTTTAAATTTTGATAATAAGTATGAAGGATATTCCCCAAAAACTTGAGTGTCACTATAGCAGTAAATTGCACGCATATCTTGCTGGGCTTTTAATACATCTTCAGGTTTACAAGTATAAGGATAGTAAGTGAGTTTGGTTAACATACATCCTACCTTTGAAGCAGGAATAATCTCGTGACAAATTTTTGTTGCTAGGGCACTTGCTACAAATTGATGATGCATTGCCTGAAAAATTACTTGGTTCCAGTTTAGTCCTAAAAATCTATCTTTAATTAGTCCTCCTGTGGTGTAAGGGTGTCTAATCATAGAGTCTACTTCATTAAAGGTAAGCCAGTATTTTACTTTGTTTTTATATCTTGTGCATATAGTAGTTACATATCTTGTGAAAAATTCAATAACTTCTCTTGAGTACCAGCCATCATAGTTTAAGGTCAAATTAATTGGTGGCTCATAGTGTGACATTGTTACAAGTGGTTCTATACCATATTTTAAACATTCATCAAAAACATTATCATAAAACTTAAGACCTTCTTCATTTGGCTCTAAGTCATCACCATTTGGAAATATTCTTGTCCAAGCTATGGAAAGACGATAAACTTTAAAACCCATTTCTGCAAATAGTTTAATATCTTCTTTATAATGATGATAAAAATCCGAACCATGACGTTTTGGATATAGAGATGAATCATTAGATTTTAAAGCTTCTTCTATATCTCTTGTAGTAACTTCGTTATGTTTTTTATAATCACGAACATCAACATCTAAATGGTGACTAGCACAATCTGAAACACTAATCCCTTTTCCGCCTTCATTATAACCACCTTCTACTTGATTGGCAGCAGTAGCACCACCCCATAAAAATCCTTCTGGAAATCTTCTAGTTGACATATTAGCACCTCCTATTTTATATAACTACATTATAAGATAGATTTTTTATTAATATATAATTTAGAAGTAATATGGTGCTAATATCCAAAGAAACATTTTATCAAAAATAAGTTTTGAAAAAAAATACCGAAGTTATAATGTGTTTCTTTGCCATTCATACCGTTCATCCTTTAAAGCGTCGATGTCCTTTTCAATAATAGTGTATCTGTCAACTAATAGTGAAGCAACTATTATATCAAGTATATATTGAGTAGATACCGTAAAAATTACGTTGGAAAATTCCAAGGTGTTTTTAGAAGTCATTATATGAATATGATAATCTGTAATCTTTGCAAGTCGCTGGTCTATATTTCCGCTAATTGACAGCGTAGTAATACCGCATTTTTTTAATCTTCTTGCAGTATCGGTTATGTTAGGATTTTTCCCGGTGTGAGAAATTAGTATGGAAAATGCAGCTGCTTTCTCCAGTTGTAAAAGTTTACAATAATTCCAGTTCGCACTATCATGAGCAACAGCACGAACGCCTATTTCCTCTAGCTTATAGCAAAACATTTTTGCCACATCATAATTTATTCCATCACCATAAATATCGATTATGTTAGAAGCTTTGATAGAAGAAATAACGTTAATTATTGTATCACGATCTAAAAAACTTCTCGTGTGCTCGATTGCCCTTGAATAAATTAGGGGCATTGTATGCATAATATCATCTATGGTACTGTCTTTATTATAAGGTTTTGTTTTTAAGGCTTCTTTGAATTTTATCATTTCAGGATATTCAGAAGCATAAATATATTTTAAGTCTGCGTAGCCTTTTGTACCTAGCTTTTTACATAGCCTTATAACGGTGGAGGGACTAGTAAAGCTTGCTTCTGCTAGTTCAGTTACATTCATATTTAATAAATCCTTTGGATGGCCTATAATATATTCTACAACAGCAAATTCTTGTGATGTGAGATTATTTAAATTTTGCATTTTATCTATTATCATTAAATTCCACCTCCGCATATAATACTATTTTATATTATATGTATGTTTTAGTGCAACAAAGATATAGTATAAAACTTAGTTGCGTGGTATAATATTCCTAATATTTCAAATTAACTATATAATTATTAAGGAGATGGAACAACATGAAAGATGAAACAAAATGTCTTCATTCCGGATATACACCAGAAAACGGGGCACCAAGAGTAATGCCGATAGTTCAAAGCACTACATATGTTTTTGACTCCACTGAGCATATTGGACAATTATTTGATATGCCAACAGCACATATGTATTCAAGGTTTTCAAATCCAACTGTTGAAGCTGTTGAAAAGAAAATTGCAGATTTAGAAGGTGGAATAGGGGCAATGTGTACTTCTTCTGGTCAGGCGGCCTCCCTTTTTTCTATATTAAACTTATGTAATAGCGGTGATAGCTTCATTAGCACTTCAACAATATATGGAGGAACAGTAAATTTGTTTTCAACTACTCTTAAAAAGTTAGGAATAGAATGCATTTTTGTAGATGCAGATGCTGATGAAGAAACAATAAAAAATGCTTTTAAACCAAATACAAGAGCTGTATTTGGTGAAACTTTAGCAAATCCTGCACTAGCTGTTTTAGATATAGAAAAATTAGCTAGAGTTGCTCATAATAATAATGTACCACTTATAATAGATAATACCTTTGCAACACCTCTTTTGTGCAAACCAATAAATTTTGGTGCTGATATTGTTGTTCATTCGACATCAAAATATATGGATGGACACGCTCTCCAAGTTGGAGGCGTTATTGTTGACAGTGGGAACTTTAATTGGGATAATGGCAAATATCCTGAATTTACTATGCCAGATGAATCTTATCATGGAGTGGTATATACTAAGGATTTTGGGAAATTGGCGTATATTGTTAAAGCTAGAATGCAGCTTATGAGGGATTTCGGAGCCTATCCAGCAGCACACTCTGCTTTTTTGCTTAACCTTGGGCTTGAAACCTTACCAATCCGAATGAAGCAGTATTGCCAAAACGCTATGGCTGTTGCAATATTTTTAAGAAATAGTGATATGGTTGAGAGAGTCAGCTACCCTGGACTAGAAGGTGATAAGTACTATGATTTAGCACGAAAATATTTACCAGATGGAACAAGCGGAGTTATTTCGTTTATAATAAAAGGTGGAAAGAAGGCAGCAATCAAGTTTATGGATGGTCTTAAGCTTGCATCAAATGAGGTTCATGTAGCCGACATAAGGACCTGTGTACTTCATCCAGCCAGTGCTACTCACAGGCAGTTAACAGATGAGCAGCTTATTGCTGCAGGAGTTAATCCTGGAATGATTAGGCTTTCTGTTGGTCTAGAAAATATTGAAGATATAATAAATGATATTAAACAAAGTTTAGAAAAACTTGAAGACTAATAAAATTAAGCGAGGTTTATAAAAAGGAGTTAGATTATTAAATCTAACTCCTTTTTATAAAGTTCGTCAAAGTTAGCTAAAATTTGACTATATAATGGATAATAAAAGCCAATACGGACTAATAAAAGTGTTTTATAATAATTAAGTAAACGTTTATATGAGTTTAAGTTATACCGTGCGGGGGTTATATAAGTAAATGATAGTAAGTATAAAATGGGAGGTATATTATGGAGATTGTTAAAACACCTTTTAAAAGACTAGCTGCTGGTATTGTAATTGGCTATGGATTTATGATAATGGGTTTCATGACTACGGCATCCTTATTAATTCCGCTTAAGGTAATGTCTATTGATCCAAAAAATTATGCTACCTCATATGGCTTAGTGGCTGGTATTAGTGCCATTTTTGCGTTAGTAGGAAATCCAATTGGAGGTGCTATTAGTGATAGAAGCACTATATCTTTTGGAAGACGACGTATATGGATTTTATTGGGGTCACTTATTGGCTCATTGTGTATAATTTCAATTTTATTTTCTAAAACAGTTATGGCTATAGTAATAGCTTGGTCTGCAGCACAGTTTTTTTATAATTTCAGCTGGGCAGCATATACGGCATTGATTCCAGAACAAGTTGAAGAATCAAAGCGTGGTACTATGTCGGGTATATTTGGAATTATAATACCTGTATTTATGACTTTAGGAATGTTATTGATAAATATATTTGTTAATGCTAGTGATACCTTTAAATTTGTAACTTTTGCGCTTATTTCAGTTATAGGACCAATTATTAGCTTGTTTATAATACAAGAAGGTAAGGTAGAGTTCGTGAAAAAAGCTGATAATATTTCTTTGTCTGAGAAAATTAAAAAAATTGTACCGAGTCCTAAAAAATATCCTGAATTTAGTTGGGCATGGATATCGAAATTTTTGTTAATGCTTGGAGGATGTGCTTCGCTATACACAACCGTTATGCTTGGAAGTCGTATGCATATGAATCAAGCACAAATTACAGCTACTTATTCTTTGTTATCCATTGCAGGATTAGGCTTTTCAGCTATCACTAGCCTTTTTGGTGGGGTTTTATCAGATAAAGCAAAAAAACAAAAAATCTTTCTTTATATTTCAAGTGTTATTATGGCAATTGGTGTAGTCATGTATATAATTCCAAGTGTACAGATTTTCTTTATTGCATCTATAGTTGGTAGTCTAGGTAGTGGATGCTTTGGCGCTGTAGATACAGCATTAGTTTCTCGAATATTACCAAATAAAGAGGATACAGCTAAAGATTTCGGAATAATGAATGTAGCTAATTGTTTGCCACAATCTATAGTTCCTGCAGTTGCACCAGTAT
>JAJYBA010000123.1 GCA_021779235.1 Bacillota bacterium | reverse complement strand
GTTTAATACAAAAAATACTCCAAAGGTAGTTGGAGGATGCACTCCAAGCTGTACTGAAGTAGCAGGAATGCTATACAGAAGTGTACTTGAGGGAGATATAATGGAAGTATCTTCTCCAGCAGTAGCAGAAATGGAAAAAATTCTTGAAAATACTTTCAGAAATGTAAACATAGCGTTAGCAAATGAGATGGCTATTTTATGTAAAAGAATGAATATTGATATATGGGAAGTAATAGATGCAGCTAAAACTAAGCCTTATGGATTTATGCCATTTTACCCAGGTCCAGGACTTGGCGGGCACTGTATACCACTTGATCCATTCTACCTAGAATGGAAAGCAAAAGAGTATGATTATCATACAAAATTAATAGAAACTTCAGGTCAAATTAACGATTATATGCCTGAATTTGTGCTTGAAAATGTTATGAAGCTTTTAAATGGTCAGAAAAAGGCTTTAAATGGAGCAAAAGTTCTGCTTATGGGTGCAGCTTATAAGAAAGATATAGATGATATGAGAGAATCACCAACATTAAAGGTTATAGAGCAATTAGAAAAGAATGGTGCTGACATAATTATAAATGATCCATTTATTCCGAAATTTAAGCACAAAGGCACAGAATATGTATCTGTAACTTGGGAAGATGAAATAAAGAATGCAGATATAGTGATAATAACTACAGATCATAGTTGTTACGACTATGAAAAAATTGTAGCAGAAGCTAGTTTATTATATGATACTAGAAATGCTACAAAGCACGTTGTAAATAATAGAGAAAAGATAAATAAACTTTAAAATAATGTAGGAAGATAAAATTATGGCATGCAAGCATTGTAAACTATTTTATAATATTGCATGCCAAAATTATAGATAGTTATCAAGGAGGAAATTAAATGAAAAAATTAAAGATTGCAATAATAGGGTGCGGAAGAATATCTTACAAGCATGTAGAAGCTATAACTCAAAATAAAACAGAAATTGAACTTACAGCAGTTTGTGATGTGGTAGAAACTAATGCTATCGCTAAAAGAGATGAGTACATAAAAGCAATAGGTGAAAATGTAGATGTAAAAGTTTATATAGATTATAAAGAAATGCTTGATAACGTGGATATCGATATGGTTGCTATAGCTACTGAAAGTGGATATCATCCAGAAATAGCTATATATTGCATGAATAAAGGAAAACATGTAATTGTTGAAAAACCAATGGCTTTATCTACTCAAGATGCAGATAGAATGATTGAATGTGCAAGAAAAAATAATGTAAAGCTTTGTGTTAGTCACCAAAACAGATTTAACGAGCCAATACAAAAACTTAGAAGTGCCGTAGAAGAAAACAGGTTCGGAAAACTAATCAATGGAACAGCGAGAATTCTTTGGAATAGAAATATGGGATACTATGAGCAAGCTCCTTGGAGAGGGACGTGGGAATTAGATGGTGGTACTTTAATGAATCAATGTATCCACAATATTGATTTATTACAATGGATGATGGGTGGAGAAATAGATACGGTTTATGCTCAGTGTGGTACTTTCTTAAGAAATATAGAAGGTGAGGATTTTGGAGCAATAATTATAAGATTTAAAAATGGAGCTATAGGTATAATTGAAGGTTCTGCTTGTGTATATCCTAAAAACTTAGAAGAAACATTAAGCATCTTTGGTGAAACTGGTACAGTTTCTATAGGTGGGCTTGCAGTTAATTCAATTGAAACTTGGAGATTTGGAGATAATAAGGATACTGAGGAAGAAATATTAAAAGAGCAGCAAGGCGATCCAGATACAGTATATGGTTTCGGTCATACACCATTATTTAAAGATATGATAGATGCTATAAATATGGATAGAGAACCGCTCATAAATGGAGAAGAAGGTAAAAAAGGTATGTCTATTATTCTTGCAGCCTATAAATCAAGACTTACAGGACTTCCAGTTAAATTCCCAATGGGAGATTTCTCAACACTCGAAATGAAGAAATAATTTTAGAAATATTATATGAAAAGGGGTTATTTTCATGAATTATGTTTCAGAGAAAAGTAAATTGGGCAATAATGTAACGATGGGACATTTTGTAGTAATTGAAGATGAGGTAGTAATAGGCGCTAATTGTATTATAGGAAGTAATGTAGTTATACATACAGGAACTATGATAGGCGACAACGTTAGAATAGATGATAATACGGTAATCGGTAAACAACCGATGAGAGCTGTAAATAGTATATTCAAAAATGAAGAAAAATTGCTTCCAGCTAAAATAAGCGAAGGTTGTCTTATTGGTGCAGGCGTGATTATTTATTGTGGGTGTGAAATTGGAGAGAAAACACTTATTGCTGACACTGCTGTAATTAGAGAAAATGTAATCGTTGGTTCCAAAACAATTATTGGTAGAGGATCAACTATTGAAAATTTCTGTAAGGTTGGTTCAAATTGTAAAATACAAACTAATGTATATTTAACAGCTTATTCGGAAGTTGAGGATTATGTATTTATTGCACCTTGTGTTACTACCTCTAACGATAATTATGCAGCTCGTTCTAAAGAAAGGTTTGGCAAATTCAAAGGGGTAACTATAAAAAAAGGTGGTAGAATTGGAGCAGGGGCAGTTATTTTACCTGGTAAAACCATACATGAAGATGGTCTGGTAGCAGCAGGAAGTGTAGTTACAAAAGACGTGGAAATAGGTAAAATTGTAGTTGGTAATCCAGCGAAAATACTTAGAGATGTACCAGAGGACCAATTGCTAAAAAATCAATAAAAGGAAGTTATTATGGGAAATTTTAATTTTAGAAATTTAGAGAAAAATGAATATGAAATGTGGAATGAATTTGTAGACAAATCTCCTCAAGGAAGTATATTCGCTAAAACCTTTTGGCTAGATGCAGTAGGTTCAAAGTATAATATATTAGGTTGCTTTGATAAAAGTGATATGATTGTAGCAGGTATGCCAATAACTGAAAGTAAAAAAGGATATGTAACTATGCCTAAGCTTACCCAAACCTTGGGCATAGTTTTTAGTGATTTATCTGAAATGAAGTATGTAAAGAGAATTTCTAAAGAAAAAGATATAATTATGGATTTTGTAGATAATATTTCTAAATTTAAGTGTTTTGATTGTGGGTTTCATTACAATTTTACTAACTGGATGCCATTTATGTGGAAGGGATATAAGCAGCAAACTAGATACACTTACGTAATAGAAGATATTCAAAATATTGAAAAGGTACGAGGTGAATTTGCAGATAATACTAAGTCGGTTATTACTAAGTCTATTCGAAATAATTTAAAAGTTATTGATAGCTTAACTCTTACAGATATGTATAATATGTTGAAAAAAACTTTTGAAAGGCAAAATATGCAGGTTCCGTTTGACTTTGATTGGTTTAGTAGTTTTGATGAAATAATAAATAAAAACAATGCAAGAAAGATGCTTTTCACAGTGGATGATCAAAATAATTTGCATGCAGCATTATATCTTGTGTATGATAAAAATTCTGCATATTACCTATTAGGTGGTGCAGATCCAGAATTTAGAAGTAGTGGTGCTATGTATTTAAATGTGTTTGAAGCTATAAAGTATTCTGCCAGTTTCACCAATAAATTTGATTTTGAAGGCTCAGTAGTTCCACAAATAGAAAGTATGTTTCGCTCCTTTGGAGCTTCACAAAAACAATACTTCAGAATAAGTAAAAATAACTCAATTATGCTAAATTTAAAAGAGGACATAAGAAAATACGGGAAAATTATACTGAAAAGGGGATAGTTATGTATAAGAATAAAAAGTTTCTTGCTATTATTCCAGCAAGAGGTGGTTCAAAGGGCATACCAAATAAGAATGTCATAGATATATGCGGTAAACCACTTATAGCTTATACTATAGAAGCGGGAAAAGAATCTAAATACATAGATGAAATAGTTGTATCTACAGATAGCAAAAACATAAAGGAAGTAGCTGAACAATGTGGCGCTAGCGTGCCTTTTTTAAGACCAGAAGAATTATCAAATGATACTGCAAAATCTATTGATGTAGTGTTACATGCAATAGATTTTTATAAAAACAATAATATGAATTTTGACTATATAATATTGTTGCAACCTACCTCTCCACTTAGGACCTTTGAAGAGGTGGATAAAGCTATAGAAAAGCTTATTAACTATGAAGGGAAATCTTTGGTTAGTGTATGCGAAGCTGATGAAAACCCAGTACTTATGAGAACTATTCAAGAACAAAAATTAAGAGAAGTTATAAGTTTTGAGGGTAAAAATTTAAGAAGACAAGACTTACCTACTTTTTATATATTTAATGGAGCACTATATATAAATTCGGTTGATATGCTAACTAATGATAAAAAATTTGTAGATGAAAATACAATTCCTTATGTAATGGACAAGGAAAGGTCTGTAGATATTGATACTATGTTGGATGCGAGACTTGTAGAAGTGATAATTAAGGAGAATATGCATGTTTAATATAGGAAACAAAGTTATAGGTGATGGGAATTCAGCATTTATTATAGCAGAGGCGGGGGTTAATCATAATGGCGACATAAATATAGCAAAAGAGCTGGTAGATAAAGCTATATTTGCAGGAGTTGATGCCATAAAATTTCAAACCTTTAAAACTGAAAAATTAGTTACTGGATATGCAGAAATGGCTGAATATCAAAAGGACAACATAGGTAAAGTTGAATCGCAGTTTAATATGTTAAAGAAACTAGAACTTTCCTATGAATGCTTCATAGAACTACAACAATACTGTATAAACAAGGGAATTATGTTTTTATCTACACCTTTTGATTTTGAAAGTGCTGATTTTTTGGCATCTATAGGCATGGAAGCTTTTAAAATTAGTTCGGCAGATCTAACTAATATTCCTTTTTTAGAGCATATAGCAAGATTTAATAAACCCATAATTTTATCTTCTGGAATGTCAACCCTCTCAGAAATAGAAGAAGCAATAAATGCAATTTATTCCTTGGGAAATGAAGTAGTAGCAGTACTCCACTGTACTTCAAATTATCCAGCAGAATTGTTAAATGTTAACTTAAATGCTATGAATACCATAAAAAATGCATTTAAAATTGTGTCTGGATACTCTGACCACACTGAAGGAATAACGATACCTATAGCAGCGGTAGCTATGGGAGGAAATATAATTGAGAAGCATTTTACTTTAGATAAAAACATGG
>JAJYBA010000122.1 GCA_021779235.1 Bacillota bacterium | reverse complement strand
CACAGGGGGGTACTGCTCCCATAAACACCTCACCCTTTAGCTCAAGTATAGAAGGCATCCCTTCACTAGCTCCAAACACATCTCTTGAGCTCACTGCAAAGCCATCTACTGTTGATCTTTTGAATTCTGGTATATTACATTCTGCTTTTATATCTTGAAAACAAATTCTATTAGCACTTTGTAAAATATTAACCTTTTCATAGCCAAGCTCATAACTAAATGACCTATCTATTATCTCTTTAGCTTCCTTTACAGATACCACATTAAAAAGTTCCATTCTAACCCCTCCTAACACCTTGGCTATTTGTAGCGCATTCACTAGCTTCTCCTGTAAGTATAGCGATACCGTGTGGAATTGCTGGCAATATAAATTCAAGATTTTCTACAGCACCTTTAGGGCTTCCTGGAAGGTTAATAATTAAGGTTTTTTTGCGGATTCCTGCAATACTTCTTGAAAGCATAGCCTTTGGTGTAATGGCAAGTGATTTCATTCTCATAGCTTCACCAATACCTGGTACATATTTCTCAATTACATTTTGAGTCGCCTCAGGAGTAACATCTCTTTCTGAAAACCCCGTTCCTCCATTAGTTAAAATTAAATCTAACTTAAGCTCATCACATAAATAAATTAATTCTCTTTCTATTTCTTCTTTTTCATCAGGAATCATTTTATAGAAACTAATAATAAATCCCTTATCTTCTAATTCACTCCTTAGTGCTGGGCCTGTCCCGTCAATTCTTTCACCTCTAGAACCTTTGTCACTAATAGTTAATATTGCAGTTTTTATCATTTTCATCACTCCTTTTTAAAATCTGTCTTAATAATTTATGCTTTGGAAACTTAAGAACCTTATGTGTTTCTCCTTGTTCAATAATCTTTCCCTTATCTAAAAAAATAACAAAATCCGCTACCCTCTCAGCTTGTAATAAATCATGAGTGACTAAAATAACACTTCTCATTCCCTGCGCCATAGTTTTTATGAGTTTTTCGGCCCTCAGCGTATTTTCAATATCCATACTAGCTGTAGGTTCATCCAAAAAAGTAATCTGTGACTCTAAAATTGCTGTTCTCAGAAGTGACACTTTTGCCTGTTCTCCCCCTGATAACTCTCTAGTGTTCTTATTAAGCAAGTCATCAATATCAAAATAGGTCAAATAGCAAGCTAACCTATCCTCAATTATTTCTTTACTGAATTTTCTGAATTTTAATCCTATTATTATATTCTCAATTACTGTAGAATTAAATAAATATGGACTTTGAAGCATTAGGGATATATCTGTTTTTACAAATTCATCATAACCAGAATTGTCGTATAATACTTTTCCCCTTGTAACTGGCTCAAGTCCGGAAACACATTGCAGCAGAGTAGTCTTTCCGCTACCATTCAAGCCCATCAAGGCATATACGTATCCTTCTTCAAAGTTTAACTCATCTATATATAATACTTCTTTTCCTCTGTACTCTTTACTGAGGTCTAACACTTTAATATTCATACCTTATCACCTATTTTCATCTATCTTGCTCAGTCCATGTAAAATAAAGTTAACCATAAATGCAACAAGCAGTAATATGACTCCTATTGTAATGGCCTCATTAAATTTACCCTGACCTGTTTCTAAAGCTAAATATGTGGTCATTACCCTTGTATCACCTTTTATATTTCCTCCTACCATCATTACTGCGCCAACCTCAGAAATTGCCCTTCCAAAACCCGCAGCAACCACAGATAAAAGTTGAACTTTGCATTCCCTTATAATTAAAATTAAGGTATCTCTATTTCCTGCACCGAGAGCAATACAGTTCTTTTTGATTTTTCTTCCACGGTTTCCTATGGCTGAAACTGTAAGTCCAAATACTATGGGAAATACCAATAAACTCTGAGCTATAATCATTGCAGTGGGTGTGAACAACAGTCCAAACCCACCCAAAGGTCCCTTTCTTGAAAGTAATAGATAAACAACTAGTCCCATTAACACCGGCGGAATACTCATAAAAGTCTCAGATAATCTTGTAATATATTTTTTAAATTTAAAATCCTTTAAAGCAATAGGTATTGCTAGTATCATACCTATTATTGAAGCTATTAATGTTGATGTAATTGAAACAAACAAGGATAAAAAAACTACTTGTAAAACTTCTCCATAATAGCTCATTTCATCACCTATTTCTTTGCATTAGGTACAAATAATGCTTGTCCATATTTATCCTTACCGAATTCACCAATAAGCTGCTGTCCTTTACTAGAAAGCATCCATTCAATAAATTCATTTGATTCTTCTGTTTTAATCTTATTTTTATCCGGGTTTAACCTTATTAATGCATACTGGTTTAAAAGATCTTTTCCCTTTTCTGTAACGATAGTTAAATCTAGCTTGTCCTTCATAGATAAATATGTTGCTCTGTCTGTCAAAGTATACGCATTCTTCTCGTCTGCCATTTGAAGTACCGCTCCCATTCCTTTTCCTGCTGATACATACCAGGTTCCAGTAGGTTCTATTGCTGCAGATTTCCAGATAGCAAGTTCTTTTGTATTCGTACCTGACTTGTCACCTCTTGATATAAAACTAGCTTTACTGCTACTAAGTAACTTAAAAGCCTCCACTGCGTCACTAGGTGTTTTTTCTTTAAGTTTTGCAGGGTCATCTTTGGGCCCTACTATTACAAAGTCATTATACATAACCTCAAGTCTTTCTGTCCCAAATCCATCTTTAACAAATTGAAGTTCCTGTGCCTTTGCATGTACAAGTAGTCCATCCGCATCTCCTCGCTTTGCTATCTCTAATGCTTCTCCTGTTCCTTTAGCTAACACCTTAACTTTAATTCCTGTTTCTTTTTCAAATAATGGTAATAAATAATCTAAAAGTCCAGAATCTTGAGTACTTGTGGTTGTTGCAAGTACCATTGACCTCTCTTTTTTCGAACATGCAGTTATAGCAAAAACCAAAATAATACAAAGCGATATTATTAATAATCCCTTCAAACTTGATTTACTTCTTAGTTTTAACACAAAAAAAACCCCTCTCATATTTTATATAAAAAGGAATGACAATAAGACCATCCCCCTTTTCAAATGGAAGGCTAAATCGTTTCCAATTTAACCCTAGCGGTCATAATTCCATGGCAACCTTTAGGAACTATGACTCGGAGAATAAACGATAAAATTATTCTTATTAGTTATTTTATAAAGCATGTACTTTTTTGCCCTATTATAACAATTCTATTTACTTATATACTATATAGAGCAATTTTAGTGCCAAAATTAATTTATGAGAGTTTCTCTTAATAACCCTTCATTTTAAAGGTCTAACATAAAATATAAAAAATATAAATTATTTAGAATATATTAATTGTTGCATTTTGCTACACATCGTTTTAGGATTTCTGTTCGATTTCTGAACTGTGTTAAATTTCAGGACAGTTAATACTATATTTCTGTTTTTTCATGCCTTCTAAGCTAATATTGGTATTTAGCTCAAACTCCGCACATGAAATGTTACTTAACCCATTGTAAAATGGAAGGCTTCCAGCATTAAGATATGATAATTTATGTTTAGAAAATGTAATTTAAATAATAATGACAGATACAAAAATAATTAAATTGGTAATATTTAATGATATTAATAATATAGCATAAACTGATAAAAATAAAAATGATTTTATGTAATTTATAGTTAATTTTAGTAGATTATTTCATCTTGATTTGAATTTTTTAAATAAATTCCATGAAGGAACATTCTACATCATTTCAACATTATCATTTATATTATTAATAACTAGAATAACCTAATATTTTTCTAGAAATTTGGACATATATAAGTATATTCTCTTCAAAATATTATTCCATGATTCAACATAATGAAACTTCATAGTAATGCCTGGTAGAATATAAATAAGAAAGGAACGAAAAAATCATATTAGATTGTACAATGCACAGTTTGTTATGATTTTTGATAATAGGTTATTTAAAAGTGAAAAATAAGATGAAAGCAATCTCAATATTTTTTGTTTTATTAGTTTGTATTCCGATGGTAGCTGAATATTTTAATATGAAACAGTATTATCATCTTAGTTCATTACCTAAAAAAAATAATATAACAACAGAGAATATATCAAAAGCAGCAGGAGTTTTTAAAGGTGGATTTGCAAAAAAGCAGGAGATTGAAAATAAAGCAAAAGATACAAAACCCATTACTTCAATAAATAAATTAAATCTCAAACATAACGATAAAGGTATCCCAGTACTTATGTACCATTCTATTGGATACGAAAAGGGAAATACAGTAAGACTTCCGAAAGAAAAGTTCAAAGCGCAAATGAAGTATTTGAAAGATAAAGGATATGTAACTCTCTCCTTAGACCAAGCATACGATTTTTTTGTAAGCAATAAATCCGTTCCAGAGAAAGCCTTAGTACTAACTTTCGATGATGGGTATCTAGATAACTATGTAGAAGCTTTTCCTATATTAAAAGAACTTGACTTCAAAGCCACAATTTTCATTATTACTGATCTAGTTGGTAAAGTCCCAGGCTACATGAATATAGAGCAGTTAAAAGAGCTACAAGCTAATAAAATAGACATTGAAAGCCATACCGTATTTCATGAAAATTTAAAGCAGTTATCTTACGAAAAACAATTGAAAACCCTAAAGGAATCTAAATATTTTCTAGAAAAATCACTAAATAAAAAGATTCAGTATTTAGCATATCCCTATGGTGAGTATACTAAAGAAACCTTGAAAGCTGTAAAAGAAACTGGATATAAAATGGCTTTTACAACTGCGGGAAGATGGTCTGATAAAGTTGATGGGGTTTTAACCCTAGATAGGGTCTTTATAAGTGGTGCTGCTAATTTAGATGTATTTATAGAACGAATATCTAATGTTAATTATAAATTTTAGATTAGATGATTCAAAAATAACTAGTCAACTTTCTAGTTTATTATTTCTTTTGAAAATCCGTTCTTCCCCACAGTAAATATTCATCCTATTTCCACGTGCAAACCCTATTACAGTCACATTTGTAGCTTCAGCTATACTTAAAGCTAAATCTGTTGGAGCTGAATGAGAGACAATAATTGGTATGCCTGCTTTTGCTGCCTTAATAATTAGGTCAGAAGAAATTCTTCCCGTAGTCATTACAAGTTTATCCCTAAGCTTCACATTATTCATCAGTGCTTTTCCTATGACCTTATCTAACGCATTA
>JAJYBA010000121.1 GCA_021779235.1 Bacillota bacterium | reverse complement strand
CTTTAGGGACATGAAAAAAATAACAAGCATACTAACTTGTTATTTTTTCATGTCCCTTATTTAGGAATAAGATATTTGCATAGGCCATAAAGATTATAGGCTTTGTACATTTTACTTGTGTCAATGTAATCCATGCTGTAGCCACCATCCCAGGGATAGATGGAAATAAAAGTTTCGTTATAGACATTTATCACATATTTATTTTCACTAAAGGTTAAAAATATTTTATATAGTGGTTTAGTTGGTAACTTTGCTGGTTTTTCTATAAAACTATTATTATTTAATGAATTAAAAAACTCAATGAAGGTAGATAAATCTTCCTTTGAAAAATCCTTCTTCTTATAAAAATTCATATATAGAGCATAAAGCTCCACCGGCTTTTCTAGAGATAAATCCTTCATTAACAAATTGGTATAATAATAATTGTTTGGTTTACTTTTTATAAATAAGTTTTTACCTACATTATAATTACAGCCTAAAAGACTTAAAGAAAAAAAAGCGCACATTAGCATTAAAATATATTTTTTTAAATTAATATTCAATTAATCACATCCTTCCACTGCCCTGTAAATAAAATATGTTGCTTAATTATCTTTTATTACACAAAAAATAGATATTAGCATATTTTAAACTAAGGGTTAAAAAATTTGCTAAAAATCAAAATTTAAAGCAAAGGAGGGGCTACTTTGAAATATGGAATAGATATTGGGCACAACTGCCCACCTGTAGACACGGGAGCAGTGGGCATCAGAAAAGAGGATGAGTTAAATAAAGAAGTTGGAGCTCTAGTTATAGAAAAACTGAAAGTGCTTAAACATGAGGTAGTGTATTGCACTCCTAGTTATGCTTCTAGTTTAAGTAACTCACTTTATAGAAGAATAAACAAAGCAAATGAAGAAAAAGTAGATTTCTATGTGTCTATCCATTTCAATGCAGGTGGCGGACGTGGAACAGAAGTATTTGCAATATCAAAAGCAAGTAGAGAAATAGCTAAAAGAGTTGTAGATGAGATAGCAACACTAGGCTATGTTAATAGAGGGGTAAAGGATGGTAGCTGGTTATATGTACTAAAACACACAAAAATGCCTGCCATACTTATAGAAGGTGGATTTGTGGATTCTAAAGAGGATATGGAAAAATATGATGTAGAAAAGATGGCAAATGCTATCGTAAAAGGGCTAATAGGAAGTTCTGTTAATGAAAAAGAGATTAAGGACGAAAAGGTGATTGAAAATGAAGAGGTGAAATCTCCTTCAAGTCTTGTATTGTTAAAAATACAAAAGGCATTAAATATATTAAATATATTAGATTCCACTGGGAAGAAACTTACTGAAGATGGAATTATGGGAGAAAAAACCGCATCTGCCATTAAGAGATTTCAAAGCATAACAGGTTTAGAAATAAATGGAGTTGTTGATTTGCAGACAAATGAAGCATTAGTAAATATTTTAAATAAGCCTGTATTGGAATTTGGGAATAATAATATTGTTGCTAATCGTTATATTCAGTGGAGATTAAATACAACTGTAGATGGAATATTTGGCAATGATACTAAAAAAGCTATAATGACATATCAAAACGCAAGGAGATTAGTATCTGATGGTATAGTGGGGAACATTACTTGGACAAAATTAATAGGATAAAAGCCTGGATGTCAAATCCAGGTTTTTTATATTTTAGGAATACTTTTTAGTTTAAAAGTTCAGAATAGAGAAGTGCCAGTAGAAAGAATGCAAGGAACAGAGCAATTGATAATTGTTTTGTACCCGTGAGAATGACAAGGAGGTAATTATGAAAGTTGGTATTCCCAAAGGCTTATTATATTATAAATATTACCCTTTTATTGAAAGATTTTTAATTGAACTAGATGCAGAAGTAATTACATCTACAGATACAAATAAAAACATTTTAAATCAAGGGGTTAAATACTGTGTAGACGAGGCTTGCTTGCCTATAAAGATATTTCATGGACACGTAGTAGATATAAAGGATAGATGTGATTTATTAGTAATTCCTAGAATTATGAGGACTCGGGAGCGAGAATTTATATGTCCAAAGTTTTGTGGGCTTCCAGAAATGATATTATATAGCATACCTGATATGCCAAAGGTAATGATTGAGCCTATATATGCTACTAATGAGAAGGAGTTATATACTTGGTGCAAAAAACTTGGGAAGATGATTACGAAAGATGTAAATAAAATAAAAGGTGCATTTAACAAAGCTTTAGAAGAACAGAAGAATTTTAAATTTGGAATTAAAGATGAAGGCTATAAAAAAACTATTGCTTTAGTAGGGCATCCATATAATCTTTATGATACTTTTATTAATATGGATATAGTAAAGAAATTAAACAAATTGGGAGTAGGGGTAATAACAGAGGAATGTGTTGAAGAAGAACAAATTAAGTCAGAAGTAAAAACTCTTTTTAAAAGGCCATTTTGGACTTTTGCTGCTAATTCTTATGGGTTTGCAACTAGCATCGCAAAAAGCAATGAATTGGATGGAGCAATATACATATCATCCTTCGCCTGCGGAATAGACTCAGTGGTACTTGAACTTATTAAAGAAAAGATTGAGGATTTTCCACTCCTAGTTCTAAAGGTTGATGAACATACAGGTGAAGGAGGTCTAGATACGAGGATTGAGGCCTTTATTGATATGATTGAAAGGAGGAAAAATAGTGAAGATAACATTTCCGCATTTAGGGAACACATATCTTGCAGCTAAAGCACTATTCGATGGTTTAGGAATAGAATGTATAATTCCACCATTTAGTAGTAATGAGGTATTAGAGCTAGGCTCAAAGTTTTCATCAGAAGAAATGTGTTTACCATATAAGATTATGATGGGCAATTATTTGCAGAGTATAGATAAGGGAGCAGATACTATAATTATCGTTGGAAGTTGTGGTCCTTGTAGATTCGGTGAATATTGTGAGTTACAAATGAATGCACTAAAGAAAATAGGACACGATTTGACCTTCATAGTAATTGATAGTCCTTTTGATATAGGGAAAGAGGAATTCCTAAATCGCTTATACAAAATCTCAGAAAACAGTTCAAAAAGTAAAGTTCAAAAAATTAGAGCATTAAAGGTAGCTTATGATGTAATTGATTTAATAGAAAAAATTGAAAGTAGATCACATTATTTAACAGGTTTTGAAGTAAATAAAGGAGACTTTAAGAAGCTTTTAAAAGATTGTAAAATTGATGCTGCTAAAGCAACTTCACCATCACATATGGTGAATATCTTGAAAGAATATAAAAATAAGATCAAAGAGGTTCCTATTAATAAGCATAAGTCACCAGTGAAAATTGCAATTATTGGTGAGATTTATACTGTAATCGAACCCTTTTCTAATCTTTATATAGAAGATAAACTTATGGATTACGGTGTAACCACTAAAAGAATGCTTACCCCTAGTTGGTGGGTTAAGGATATGCTACTTAGCAGTTTAAAGCTTAACTCAATTGACATAAGATTAGCTTCTAGAGAATATCTTCCATATTATATTGGTGGACACGGTAGAGAATGCATAGGAGAAGTTTTGCTTGCAGAAAAAGAGAAGTTTGATGGAGCAATTCAAATTTTTCCTATGGGATGTATGCCGGAAATTGTATCAAAAGCTATTTTGCCTGCAATTTCAAATGATAAAGATTTTCCAATAATGACCTTGGTAGTAGACGAAATGACAGGAGAAGCAGGGTATGTTACTAGAATAGAAGCATTTGTAGATATGTTAGAAAGGAGAAAAGATAATGTACTATATGGGAGTTGATGTAGGATCTGTAAGTACTAATATTGTACTATTAGATAATACTTTAAAGGTTATTGAAAAATTATATCTAAGAACAAAGGGTAAACCTATAAAGGCAATCCAATATGGATTCGAAATTTTAAGTAAAAAATACGACAATATGCAAATAAGCTCAGTAGGAACTACAGGTAGCGGAAGACATATGGCTTCTTTTTTAATGGGTGGAGACATAATAAAAAATGAAATTACCGCTCATGCAGTGGCTGCTTTAGAAATCGATAAAGCTGTAAGTACCATCTTAGAAATTGGAGGGCAAGATTCAAAGATAATTCTATTAAAAAATGGCATAGTGACAGATTTTGCAATGAATACTGTATGTGCAGCAGGTACTGGGTCTTTTCTTGACAGACAGGCAGAACGCTTAGAGATACCTATTGAAAATTTTGGAGAGTATGCATTAAGGTCAAAAGCACCTGTAAGAATAGCTGGAAGATGTGCTGTTTTTGCGGAATCTGACATGATACATAAGCAACAGCTAGGCTATAAAGAAGAAGACATAATTGGAGGCCTTTGTGAAGCTCTAGTAAGAAATTATCTTAGCAATGTAGGGAAAGGGAAAGAAATTCGCTCCAAAATATTTTTTCAAGGTGGGGTTGCAGCTAATAAAGGCATTAAAGCAGCTTTTGAAAGAGCCCTAGGAACTGAAATTTATGTTCCAGAGCACTATGATGTAATGGGTGCTATAGGAGCAGCAATACTTTCAAAGGACGAACTTATTAGGAAAGGAAAAACAAATTTTAAAGGCTTTGAAATAGCAGCTAATGATTTTATACCCAGAAATATTGAGTGCAATGGTTGCGGTAATAATTGTGAAGTAATTGCAATAAAAGATGGAGAAAAAACTGTAGGCTGCTTTGGAGATAGGTGTGGAAAATGGAGTAGTAAGATGGTAATATAAATTTATTACTGAAATTCAAAGATATTATTACTATACTTAACAAAAAATTAAAACTTTGTTTCCTTGAAACCAATTATTTACTACAATATAATAATATGTAATAGCAAATATGTACTATTTATATTGTAGTAGATATACAGGAGATGAAGGATTTGAAGAGAGATACTATAGAAAAAACAATGGAGAAAATAAGAGAAGAATTAAATAGGTTAGTGGGAATGAAAGAAATAACCTTACATGAAGGAGAAATTCTAAGACTTAGTCAGGAACTGGACAAGCTTATATATATTTATTATTCCAATAAATACTTGCCATAGGTGAGATTGAATTTCTAAGTAAACTTTAAAAAAATTCTCAGTGAATATTAAGTTTATATGTCATGGCAAGTAAACCCACATCTTAAGATGTGGGTTTTTAATATGCAATTTTATATTGATATTAAAGAGGAAATAAATGTATAATGGTTATATATGGCTAATATAAAACAGTATAACATGTTAATTTGGTTAAACT
>JAJYBA010000120.1 GCA_021779235.1 Bacillota bacterium | reverse complement strand
TTGCTGATAGGCAATTATGAAGGTGAGTAAAATTCAAGATAAAATTATTAATGAAAGTAAGATTATATGTGAAATAAAAAGGTATTATGATAGATATGTAGAAAATTATAAAGAATGAGACATTTTAAAATAAATAACAACAAAATATTTATTTTAAAGTTCTTGAATACTACTCTAGAGGGGTGGAAATCATAGACAATAATTTAATGAATGATAAAATCAATCTTATTATAGAAAACCATAGCTTTCAATATAATTTAAGGAAGATAGAAGACTTAGAAAAGAACAGAGAATTTTGCAGGCATGATATGCAGCACTTTTTAGATGTTGCACGACTTATGTACATAATGGCCTTAGAAAATACATTAAATATACCCAAATATATGATTTATGCCACTGCATTTTTGCATGATATAGGTCGGGGAGAACAGTATGAAAATGGAATACCTCATCATATTGCTAGTGTAGAGCTTGCTAAAAACATATTGCAGCAGTGCAAATATGATAAGGTAGAAATAGATGAGATTCTAGAAGCTATAGGAAACCATAGAAATAATACTGAAAACTTAAATAGTTTAAGCTATATATTATATAAGTGTGACAAGCTTTCAAGAGATTGTATTCACTGTAAGGCTATTGATGGTTGTAAATGGCTAGCAGAGAAGAAAAATTTGAAGATAACATACTGAAAACATTACTGGAATTAAGCGAGAAGGGCGAATGAAATTTTTTGCCTTGGCAGAAAATTGTTGAATGATTTTCGGGGGAGGAAGTTTATGAAAATAGGAAATCAAGATTTTGAAATAGGTAAAAGAACTTACATAATGGGAATTTTAAATATTACACCAGACTCCTTTTCTGATGGGGGAAGATTTAATAATATTGAAATGGCCATAAAGCATGCAAAAGAAATGGTTGCTGAAGGGGTAGATATTATTGATATTGGGGGGGAGTCTACTAGACCCGGCCATGAAGCAGTAAGTGAAGAGGAAGAAATTAAAAGAGTAGTTCCTGCTATAGAGGCTTTAAAGAAAGAACTGAATGTCCCTATTTCTGTGGATACCTACAAGGGTAAAGTTGCAGAGTTAGCAGTACAAGCAGGGGCAGACTTGATTAATGATGTATGGGGCTTTAAGAAGGACCCGTATATTGCAGAGGTAGCAGCTAAATATAATGTACCTTGCTGTTTAATGCATAATAGAGATAATAAAAATTATAATAATTTAATACCGGACATTTTAAAGGATTTAGAGGAAAGCATAGAAATTGCACTAAAGGCAGGAGTTAAGAAGGAAAATATAATACTAGATCCAGGCATTGGTTTTGCAAAAAGCCAGGAGGATAATTTAGAAACCATGAATAACCTAGAAAAGATAAATAGCTTAGGCTATCCAGTACTTCTTGGAACCTCAAGAAAATCTATGATAGGATTTGCACTAAACTTACCTGTAGAAGAGAGGCTCGAGGGTACACTGGCAACTACTAGCATAGGGATAATGAAGGGCTGTGAATTTATAAGGGTGCATGATATAAAAGAGAATAAAAGAGTTTGTGTTATGACAGATGCTATATGCAGAAGTTAATAAATTTCACTACAATCATAATACCTTAGTAATTAACAGCATCGCAGATGGCGATTTAATATGCTAAGAAAAGACTCTTATTTATAAAGGAGACAATACTATGGACAAAATGTACATAAAAGACTTAGAAGTTTATGCCCACCACGGTGTTTTTCATGAAGAAAAAAACTTAGGACAGCGTTTCTTAATTTCCATGGAGCTTTCCCTAAGTTTAAGAGAAGCGGGCACTACTGATGACTTAACTAAAACAGTTCATTATGGTGAGCTTTGTCACCTGGTGGAGGAAGAATTTAAGAAGGAAAGCTATGATTTAATAGAGAAAGCTACAGAAAAGATAGCTGAATTTATACTTTTAAAATATGATTTAGTACAAAGAGTTAAGGTGAAAATCAAAAAACCTTGGGCACCTATTGGAAAACCTCTTCAATATGCAGCGGTAGAGGTAGATAGAAGTTGGCATATTTCTTATATTGGCATCGGTGGAAATATGGGGGATAAAGAGAAAAATGTGAAAGAAGCCTTAGAGCTTATAAATAGTTCTTATCACACTAAAATAACAAAAACCTCAAAATTTTATGAAACTAAGCCAGTAGGATATCTAGAACAAGAGGATTTCTTAAATTGTGCTATTGAAGTTAAAACACTTTTAAATCCAATAGAGCTTATAAGATTCCTATTATCTATAGAAAAAGAATTGAAAAGGGAAAGAGTTATAAGATGGGGGCCAAGAACGGTAGATTTGGATGTGTTACTCTATGATAATATAATTAGCTCTTTAGAAGAGATAATTATACCTCATCCAAGAATGGTAGAGAGAATGTTTGTTTTAGAGCCACTGTGCGATATAGCACCATATGTTATTCATCCAATTTTGAACAAACCTATAATTCAAATAAAAGAATCTTTATGTATTGATTAGTAATTTTATATTGCTGCTTTTTATGATGAAAAGGAAATAAAAGCGAATTAAGCTTTTATTTCCTTTTTTATATTTTCTGCAAATTCTTTAGTTCTTTCCTCAATTTGTAGAATCTTAAAAATTTCACCAGGATCATTAGCTATAGCCATTATAGAAAAATATGGTGGCAATCTAAAACCTTTATTTATATTTAAGGCACCAATTAGTTGCTTTACGATGGAGTCACTTCCAGAGTTACCGGATACAACTACAGCAAAAACATTTTTATCGTAAAATTCTATCTTTCTATATAACACCGTGAGTCTATTTATTACAGCTGTTAAGTTTGCAGCTACTGCATCATTATAGTTAGGGCATAACCATATTATTGCATCAGATTCTTCAATAGCTGGAAGTACATCGTGAACCATGACCCCTCCATAAAAACATCTGTTTTTCTTAGCATAGTGAGTGCATAATTTATAGGAGCAGCCTTTACAGTCTAAGACCTCTCCATTTTCTATTTGTAGTTCTTTAATATTGTAGCCAGCAAGATTCTTTGAGGTCATATGCCATAAATCCAAAGTATTAGAGGTTTTATGTGGACTTGAGTATAGCACTAATATTTTAGGATTATTTATAGTAATAGGGTTATATTCTAATAATCTGTTCCTAAGCCGTGAACACATATTTAAACAAATTTCTTCTACTGATAAACTTAAAGTCTTTTGCCACGTAAGAAAATTTCTCAGAGAAGAAGTAGCTTCTATGACGCAATGACCTATGAAACAGCAGCCTAAGTTGTTTGCAAGATATATAATATCTTGACTTGTACGTTTGGTGCCATTCTCTGTATTACTATGAACCAGCACTGCAGCAGTAGAGCCTAAAAGACATTTATCACCTTTTTCATATAGTTTTGAAAAAAATTCTAGCATTGCAATATCACAATCTATATCTGTGTTTTCAGAAGCAAAGAATATTTTCTTGTTTTGAAGATTTGGAATATGGTTAGAGTCTTGCACTAAAGTATAATTCGTGTAAGAAGTAACAGCCCTTATCATTTCTGAAAGCATGGGAGATATATTTTTGTTTGGTACAATTACAAATAACTCCTTCATAAATACACCCCTTTTATATTTCCCTAGAATAAATTATATGAATTCGCTAAGAAGTTTATAAGTTGAATTTAGTTTATTTAATAGTACTTCATTTAGATTCAAAGTTTCAAGCTCGGTGCCAGAAGGCAGTAATCTATTTTTAGACCCCATAAAAGTACCTCCAATAAACGTAGCACTGTAATGCCACTGTGAATTAATGGTTGCAAGTATTGACAAGGTACCAGAAGAAAGAGCTGGAGCAATATATGGTTTAAAACCTGTAGACCGAACTTCGAGGTTTGCAGTCTTAGTACTATAAGTTAAAGCGTCTGAAAGTTCCTCATTGTAGTTTAGAATACTATCTGCTATGATGAGACCCTCTCCATGTGGTCCAAAAGCTCTACCCTCATGGATATAATGTTTTGTAGCATCTTGCTGCGCTGCATAATAGCAGGCTCGAGCATTCATAACCCCCAGGCCATATCCTCTAATTTGTTCTGGAGCGAGGCCTTTAAAGTCCATATTCCCAGAAGCATCTTTATTACTTTCAGTAAATGCGGTTTTACAAAGTAAATCTACAGGGTCTGATACTACAGCAAATATACCTTTAAAGTTTTTTTCGCGTGCAAGAGTAGCATAGTGTCCAATAATCTTAGCATTACCTTTAAACTGTACTAATCTAACATCTTCTGACTCTTTACCAACCTCCGGAACTCCAACAGATACGCAAAACACAAACATATCGCAGTCAAAGACTTCCTCCTCTTTTAAGGATATTACATCAATAGAACTTTCCTTCATATCTGGTGAAAGGATTTGACTAAGTTCATATTTATAGCGTTCCACGCGAGTTGCATCTCTATCATAGAGCCCTAAACTATGAATCTTTTCCACTCCTAAAAGCTTTAAACCTGTAAGCAAAGTGCCACCTACATCTCCAAGACCTACCACATTTATTCTCCATATATTAGGTTTTTTATAGGTTAATACCTCTTGCCAATTATGGTACTGCGTATTTAAAGCTGTAACCCTATTGTTTTGTATAGCAAGTTTTATCCACTGTGGTATGTTCACGAGAGATTCTGTAGGTTTCACAAGTAAATTTATGTTTTCTTCTTTTAGGAAGAGAAAATTTTCATGGGAAACGGAAGAACTTCTTCGTGCATGCTCTGGGTCAAGCCCATTAAGAGCAAAAATCATTCCTTTATATTTTTTTGCTTCATTTTCAGATGTTTTTTCTAGACTATGATATTCTTCCTGTGATATTAAAAGTTTCTCTTTGTGCATATAGTAAAACATTTTGAAGTACCTCTTTCTAATTATTTTTTCATATTATATAGGAAACAGCTTATGATAATGTCTGTTGATAAATTTTATAATTTTCATCCTTTAGCACTGTGAAAAATCATATGTTGCGTAAAATGCTATTTGAACGAACTTAGCAATTCTTAACTTATTTTACTCAAATATCTGTTAAGAAAATCACATGTTTGAGCGATAGCGAGTTTGTGATTTTCAGGATATTTTAAGAAAATAAATTTAGAATTTCTTAGTGAAGTGAATTAGCATTTCTAGCAATATATGATTTTGTTTTTTTTATAATATATTATCTAGTCTTTGTAATAGCTCTAAATCATTTTCTAAGTAGTGAGAG
>JAJYBA010000010.1 GCA_021779235.1 Bacillota bacterium | reverse complement strand
TCTGTATCTAGCTACCATTCTATGGGTATAAATCCACTTTTGTACTGACTGGTCAAATATTTGTTGATAGCCATCTAATGTATGCAATCTATTTGATCCTACACTTAATCTAGTAGTAAATGGTAAGAAGGAATCAGAAATAGTTATATGTTGTGCTTCTATCATACCTTTACCAACTATTGGGAATTTATGGTCAGGAGTACAAGTAATTTCCTTACCATTATCTAAAGTTAAGGTAATAGTTTCAGCATCTTGTTTTGTAATACCAGCCCATGATATTGGGCCAGGAACTATTTCTTTCGTTACCGGATTAATGGAATATACCCAATTTTCCTTTCCATTAGCATATTCAGTAATAATATCTTGTAAAGTTAACTCTCTACCATCTAATAATGGTATTACCGTATCTAATGCTAGGCAAGCTGGCTGAAGCATATCAACTTTAGAATTTTGTGCAGTCTTAGACACTGGGATAAAGATATTTGCGTTCATATCGAGAAGTTGATAACGTTCGTTTAATTTACCAGTTGGGTCATAATAATCTCTTTTGTTAATTGAGTTTATTTGACGTTTAACTAGGTTCTCAATATCAGCACCCTGGTTATTTCCCACATCTACATAGAAAATTAATCTAGCAGGGCCACGGTTTAGTCTATATATAATGATACTATCTAATAATAGATCTACTTTCTTCCATACATCAACTGCTGCCTCTAAAACACTACATCCATAAGGTTCAAACACACCATTGCCTCTACGTTTGAAGTGTAGCATCTCATATTTCATGAATGGTATTAAATTGTCTTTGTCAGTTTCCGTTGATGTTTTCATCTTACGGGTCATATATGGTAATGACAAGGTTGTTAAATCAATAAAGGGGCTTTGTGTTGAATATTGAGAACTGGCATCCAATGAGTTCTGGCGTACAATTTCCATATCCTGTACATAGCCTTGTAGTTCACCATCAACATCAAGTCTATATACACCTCTTGGATCTAATTGTAAGAGGCCAGTTACACCCTTTTTTGAATCTAGTCTAACAGATTCAAATCTATCACCATATTTACACATGTCTCTTATAACTGACCATGTTTTCCAGTTGTTTAGCCCTGTGGTTTCTAACATGTCCATTAGTTCATCTTGTATATATTTAGATGAACTTGATACTGTTATTACATTAGGAGCATTTCCTTTTTGGGTAGCCTCATTTGCATAAACATCTAAAGCAGACGCTACTAAATCGGTGTCCATTCTGTCATATATAGAATACCTAGCATGTCTTAAATTTTCTCTGTCTAGATATCTATGAAATACTGGTCCGTCAGTTCTATCTACATAAACACCAACACCCATACCCTTTTTGGCAATTACAGTGGGCTCTATTGCAGGAGTTGTGGCATTTTTATTATTAGTTGCCTGTAGTGCCTGCTCTATGCCTATACGGGTTGAAAACTCATCTGGTCGTGATTTAGTAAATAATGAAGCTATTGCAGTAAATATATTCTTGCGTTGTTTTTCTTCTGCCATTATAATATCCTAATACTTATTTGTTATTAAAAGAATGACTTCCTTGATTTAACATTTCCGCCTAAGAGAAAATTTCTATGTGCTTGTTGAATATCAACCAAATCAGTAGAAAAAATGTCTGTTATATCATATTCTTCTCCGAAGGGTAATGTAGTTTGTTTAAAGGATGTAAATTCGGAATCAGATAATATTTGTGTGTTCTTCATGCCTAAAAAGTCAGCTGCTGCTTGTGTTCTTTCCCAATCTTCAACTGGATGTATAAATGATATATCGTCTAATTCAGTTCCATAATACTTACCTGATTTGATATCATGATATAATTTTAATCTAGACTCTAAAGAGCTTTTAGAAATACCCATAGCATCTGAATAATGTTCTAAGTAATCATCAGAGTATTCTCCAGCTGATGACATGGTTTCAGCACTTAACACCAAAGAACTGTTTTCATATACAGAAGGCCTATGGTGGTGGTATTCCTTTGGAATTAATGAGACAACAGACAATGCTAAAGCAAAAATAGCATCATCATTTCCTCTAGAGGCTTCAAATTTCTTAGATCCATCTGCATAAGCTTGACCAGCTGAAAAGTTTTCTAGCTGAACTTTTAATCTTGCACTTTTTAGTCTTGAGATACCTATAGAATTATTATAAAATAATAAAAGCTTTTCTAATAATAATACTCTACTAGTTCTGTTTGTATTGAAACCAGGAGTAGTTTTATTATCAGCATACCACAAGTTTTTATAATTCTTTTGTTCTAATAAATATAAAACTAGCTGTGAATATGAGTTTTCTTCTACAATAAGCTCAGCATTATTATAATGCTTTGCTGTTTTTATTAGTATTTCAACAAAGAGTTCAGTAGGTAATTTTCCAACATACTCAGCCATCTGTTCTTGTGTTTCTTCATCTATAACTTGAAATGCTGTGAAATCTTTTGCAGAAACTTTATTAGAGGAGCAGTCAACTCCTATCTTATATTTAATACCAGGTTCTGCTAATTTCCATATAAATAATGTATCTTCATATGTTATTCCACCAAGCCGCTTATTCAGAATTTTGTCACTTGACTTAAATTGTCTTAAAACCTCTGGACTAAACAATGAGGATAGATTAACAGAGAAGGAACACATGTATTCCTGGTTAAATTTATCAACGTTTCCATTGTCAATCCTAATCTGGTTTTCTTTGAAATTAGGATCTTTCATAAATACTGGTGAAACTGTATATGGTAAATTATAGGCAACCCATGTATTAAGGTTTGCTTCAGCATAGGTATAAGTTTTATAGAACCAGTTTAGATCTGAATTACCGTTTGGTGATGAGATTGCTATTAGTTTACCATCAGCAGCAGCAACAGTAGGTAAAATTGCCTTAACTACTTCATCACAATCTGCAATGAATGCAGCCTCATCAAGTACAAACAATGTAGCAGAGAATGCTCTAGCAGCATTAGGATTAGATGTCATGGCCTTTATGCTAGACTTAGTATCAAATTCTACTGTGCTCTTACTATATAATGTACAGGCTGGTTTTAACCATTCAGGTAAGAACTCATAGGCGGTTTTAAGCTTTGCAATAAACTCTTCTGCTGATTCACGTTTATGGGCTACAACCAGTGTTTTCTTACCTTGTGAAAAAATTGAATACCATAAACAGTAAAACATTACAATTGTAGATACACCAAGCTGGCGGGATTTTACTGCAATTGAATATTTATCATGTCTAACACCAGATAATATTTGATCCTGATATGGTGCAGATTTAAACGGAATAATACCTGTTGCACCATGGCCGATTATAAATCCGTAATTGTTAGCGAAGTATAATGGATCATCAAAACACTTTTGTCTTTCCTTTGTCACATAATCAATTAAGGCAGCCCTAATTTCATCTGTTGTTTTTCCCTCTTTCTGCATTTTTGCAACAAGGCGTTCTGGCTCATAGTATTTATGAGTTAAATCTGAGGGCTTGTTTACTAGTTTTTTAGCCTGTAGAGCTTTAATTTTTGCCATTTTATACTTCTAACATACTGTGTACCAAATTATTAATATATAAATTTAAATTTTTAGTTTCTGTATATGGAATAACTAATAATTTTATGCCATTTATAATACAATATTGTTCTTTAATTTTGTCTCTTTGTTGTGCTTGTTTAAATAATTCTTCTGTCTTATGCCAATAATTAGGATATTTGTAATGTTGTATTCCATGGTATTCAAAAGCTATTTTGTGCTCTTCATTATAACCATCAAATTGATATCTATTATTATTATACATAAAAGTTGTTTTAACAACTGGTATTTTTAATTCATTTTCTAATAAAATTCTAACTTGAGTCTCTGTTTTAAAAGAAGCACAGTCTGGACACCAATGTCCTCGTTTTATTTCACCCCATAGGGCATTCCATTGGTGTCCTTTATTACATTGCCATGTCAGTTTTGTTTTTCCTGCATCAATATAGCTTTCAGATAACAATAATCCACCATGACTACTTGCAGCTTTGTGTAATATAGAAATATCAATTTTTCGTTTACTAAAAAGGGCATTCTTTGCACAGTTAGGACACCAAGATCCACGATGTACATCACCCCACAATGCATCCCAAGTATGTCCTTTGCTACATTGCCACATTAACTTTATGCTAGATTTTTTATATTCAATAGATAATAATTTTCCGCCCTTATCTGTAGCATGTTGTTGTAGTATTCTTAAAGGTGTTTTACATTTCTCAGCTTGATTTAAACTTCCACAAACTGGGCACCAACATCCTTTATGGATAGTGGACCAGGATGCATCCCAAATATGTCCTTTGCTACATTGCCAGCAATGTTTAGCTAAACTACCACAGTAATTATCTGATAGTAATTTACCACCCTTAGACATAGCATGCTGTTGCAATGTTTCAATAGACATATGTTTCATTATTTAAAGTCTTTCATTAATGTGTCAGCAATCTGTTCTGGTGATTGTTGCTCTACAGGTGTAATTTCAATCTCAATTGAATCAGTAGTATTTCCAGAACTATCTACTAGTTTTGGCTGAATAGCTCCAGACATATTAAGCTTACTACCTATTCCTGCTCCAAGTGCTGCAGAGTTTAGTAAATCTGATATGCTTAATTCACCAGGACCGCGCCTCATTCCAGATAATTCTGTTGTCTTGTAGGCGGTTAAGTTTTTTAAAACATCATTTTTTTGCTTTAATGCCTGTAATTGCAGTTCTGCAACTTTTGCTAAGGCAATTGGAAATCCAGGCTCCTGTGATTGAAGGGTTCTGTCTTTTAAAATATCAATGATTCCAGCTAAATCCTCAGATTTATCATTTAAGGCTGTTAATAATTTTTCAGATTCTGCCATTACAAGGTTATCTATTCGTTGTACTATTTGACTTGAATTATCTTTTTTGTTTACTGGATACATAACACCATCACAATTATATACTTATTTCTATATAATACAATAAAGGGCTATAAAGCCCTCTATCGCATACATGTATTAATTTAAAAATAGATTGAAAAATCTACGTTTTTTTAATAATAACATCACAATCACTACAAGACTTGATGCATACTTAATTATATAATTTATCAGTATACTGTTGTAAAGCATGTTGGATTTCATTATTTAGAGGAGTAGTAAAGTTATTATTGTGGGCCTTTGTAAGATGGCATGTTTCACATAGAGATACTAAATTACTCAGTTTAAACCTTAATAAAGGATACTTTGCTAGTGGAAATATATGATGAACATGCAAAGTTTTTCCAAGAGCCTCTTCAGATTTTTTACACAAAACACAGGTATAATTATCTCTAGCCCGTATTATTGGTGTGACTTTTCTAAATTGTGATCTCTCTTTAACAAACCTACGGCCCATTGGTTTTAATGGGTCTTTACCCTTAGAAGACCGATATAGTTGATTAATATTATTAATAAGTTCCTTTTTTAGGCATCCACACGAGCTACATGAATTAGATACCAAACTTCCTGTTAATACCCAGCAGAGATTACCACAAGAGCATTTGCATAACCATTTTCCATTATCATATTTATCTAATACTGTTAGTCTATTAAAAATCTTGCCACTTAAATTCTTCTTTACATGTTTACAGCCACAAGACTTATTGTTTCCACTTATTAAGGCATCAACTCTAATATTAATACTATTTCCACAATCACACAGACATTCCCATAAATATGCTCCACGAGAATCCTTCATTCCAGTATTTCTTACTGCTACTAAATAGCCAAATCGTTTACCTGTTAATACTGCTTTACGTCTATCAGAGGCTAATTGCTTTCTCAAGCATCCACAAGATTTGGCTCTTCCATCAGTTAATAGCTGCTGATGTACAGGTTTTTCTACCCCACAGGAACATCTACATAGCCAATACTTTACTGTGTTCTTTTTATAGGCAAATGATATTACTGTCAGCTGTGTAAAAATTCTACCTGATAGATCATTTATCATATGAGTCTTGTTCGAAATCTTTCTGTGTCAGTAACATTTTTGAAGAGAATATGTTTAGTGGCCCAAAGTCTTTTCTCATTTTTTCTAAGGTAAATGAAATTTCTTTGGCTTTTACATTACATTCTGTTTGTAAAGTATATATTAAATTGTTGGAAATTCCAGATAAATTTTGGCCAGTGACTAATAATGTGTATAATTTATTTAAAATTAGTAGATCTACCTGTGTCAAATCTACATTTGTCTCAATATAATCATGCAAAAACATTAAAAATTCCTGGAAAATCAGGGATGCATCAGTTATTAACTGTTGAGATCCATCAACAGTTCTAGACATTGCATCATATGATAAATTATGTATTTTCTCATAACCATGTGCCATAGTTATAGTTGTTATACCGTAATTCAAAATCATCGTAAAGTATGTATAGACTCTTGCATATATTGGCCTGCCTTTTTCATCCTGTCCAACAATGCGTTTTGGATCAAATTTATCCATTGCCTGTATTAGTTTTATTACTGCCCCTTGGAAAATCTCACCATATGACACACCATGTTTATGTCTCCCATATTTAAAAATAACACCATCTATGATAGTATATAAATATGTGACAAAATCATTCTGATTTTCTGGGGTTTTATCATTATTCCACTTTTCCCATAAATATCTTCCTATAGCCTCAATAAAATAAATGTTGGATTTCTTGCCACGTTTCTTTTTTATTTCAAACTGTTCTAATAATTCAGGATGATATGCTGTTGCTCTTGTTATAAAGACCTCAGAATATTTATTTAGATCTGGTTGTAATAAAAGCATTTCTTCCATAGCTTTTTTTTCTACTTCAGAAACTTCTTGCTTATTGTAAGTAATTTCACGATACTCATACTTTTTGTCTTTTTTACGTTCTACATCAGTTCTGGTATCTTCAAAACTAAAGTTGGTTAAAATATCGTCTGAATAATTAATATCTGTCTCTGTGCCATCGTGACTATCATCATTATATAACATTCATGGTATCCTAAAGTATATTATCATATACAATAAATCGAAGGTTATTATAAAATACCTAAAATTATTTTAACAATATTATAAAAATTATAGCAATACTAATTAAAAAGACCCACCAGATATTTTAGGTAAGCCTTAGTAATTGTGTATTTGTTTAATATTTTAAATATTCTTTAAACAAATGTTGATAAAATGCATCAACAGTTTGGGTATTTCCATTTATGTGTGCATATGAAAAATGACAAGTCTCACACAATGTTATTAAATTATTAATATCTAAATTAGTACTTGCATTTTTAAATAAAGGCACTATGTGGTGTACATGTAAACAGCCTGTCTCTGAGCATAAAATACACTTATGCTCATCACGATTTAATATTGTTTTTCGTATCTTTTTAAATTTAGACCGATGTTTTTCAATAGCAGATTGTAATGTTACATCAGGATTTAAGCCATTTTTAACTCTTAATTTTCTATTTAGAATTATAGCTTGTTTCCTATTAATTTCTTTCTTATAACACCCACAAGATAATGTAAGCCCCTTTAGCAAAGAACCAGCAAGTATTGACTTTACATTACCACAAGAACACTGGCATAACCATTTAATTTCTCCAGCACTTGTTTTACTATCTTCCTTTAAAACAACTAACCTTCCAAATATCTTTCCTGTTAAATTGAGTTTAACTTTGGCAGATGAGATTTCCCTATTTAAACAGCCACAAGATTTGCTATGTCCTGAACGCAATCCATCAGATCTAACAGAAACAAGATTACCGCAAATACACTTACACAGCCATTTAATTCCACCATTAAAGGCTACATTGTTATCTTTACATAACACGGTTAGTCTAGAAAAGACTAACCCCGTTAAGTCAATAAAATTAGCCATGTCTAAGTATTTAATCCATTAGACTTTGTGGAGGAAATTCATCAGTAATTTCTGTAGTATCACTTGTGTCATTTAAAGCAAGATTTGCAAAACAGGATTTCATCATATTGACAAAATACTGTCTGTTTTCCTCACTAGAATTAAAAATGTCAATAAATGCTTGATCAGTATTGAACTTCTTCTCGGTACCATCTGGTAATGTCACTGTCTTCCATGCACCGGAACCAGGAAACATCTTTGCTGCATTTAATATATCAAAAACAGTTCCAGCATTACTATAATTACGGCCATCATAATAAAATCTAATTGGTAGAACTCTATTCATTGAACCAGCAGTTTTACATTTGATAACCTTGGCTTTAACAATGTGGCCTTCAGATGCTTTTGTCTCACCTAAGGTAGCACCACGTTCAAACAATAGTCTTGTTATAGCCATGAATTTTAATAGGTCGCCTCCTGGAGATGTTAGCTCCGGTCCTGTCCAACTATTTATCTGACCACCAATCTTAACACGAACCTGATTAACAAATAAGCAAGTTAAATTAGTTTCGTGACAAATTGCCTTAGTACGTTTAATACCCTTTGAAATCACTCTGGCTGTTGCTGCAAAAGAGTTAGTTTCCATATCAGCCTCTAGCTCAGACTTTGCAATAAGACCAGCAACAGAATCAACAATGACTATTGATGGAACTTTAATATTACTTTTTGCCACATAATTTGCAACACGCTCTACCTGGGAAAACACCTTTTCTGCAACATCTTCAACGGAGACAATACATTTATTGGTATCAATACCAAAATGCTGAAGTCGTTTAGCATCTCCCAGACCGCCATTTTCTGTGTCAATAATAACACCTAAGCCACCCTGTTTTTGAATATTAGCAAGAAGACTTAAGCCAAACGAAGACTTTCCGCAGCCTTCCCGGCCAATAATTTCGCTTATCTTGCCGACAGGAATACCACCACCTAATAAATAATCAAGACTGTCCAATCCAGATTTAATATAGCCTGTAATGTTTTCGTCATCTGTTAGTGCAGAGCCAGCACCGAATTCTTTTCTTAAATCTGCCCTGAATTTGTCTAAATCACCTAACTCAGACATTCCAGTCAAATTCTCCTCACTCTTTGTTAACCCAGTTAAGCTTTTCTTGTGGTATGTAACCATGTTTTTATTTCCTCTTCTATAAATGGTATAAGTTTTGTTTGTTTAATAGTGTAGGGTATTTCAATAATGTAATATCCTAACTTTGCTAAATATTGTAATTTTTCTTTATCAAATTGTTGTTGTTTAAGATGTGCTAATTTATTATCTTTATGAAATTTTGCTACATACTCGTAATGCTGTCTGCCCTGATATTCAAAACCTAATTTAAGATCTTTGCAAAAACCATCTATTTCATAATATTTTTTCCTGTTATTATTATCGTAATAAATGCGGGTTTTATTAAACTGAGTATTTAATATTTTTTCAAATATATCTCTGCAATAACGCTCAGATTTAGCACCAGAACATTCTGAACACCAATATCCGTGAGTAATGTCATTCCAAGTTATTTTAAAGTGATGGCCCTTATTACAAATTAAGGATATTTTGTCTTTATTACTTTTATACTCAGTACTAACTATCTCTGTACCAGGATGTAAAGTCATTAATTTAGATTGTATTTTATCTAATGTTAATTTTTTAGTGCCAGCACAATCAGGGCACCAATAGCCAGATTGTAAATACTGCCATCTTGTAGTAAACTGATGCCCAAATTTACAGCTCACGGTTAGAATAGTTTTAGAATTAACATACTCATTAGATAATAATGTACCGTTGTATTTAGTAAAAATAAAATCAGTAATTCCCTCTATTGTCGGTTTGCTTACTCCTGCACATCGTTGGCACCAATGGCCTTCTATAACATCATAGAGGCGCATTTTAAATACATGACCATGCTCACACTGAAGATCTAACCTTTCAGAAACTTTTTTAAAATCACTTAATAGAATACTATCTGGATGTGATTTTTGTAACAGCAATAATACTTTCTCAGTATTCCATTTATTGTAAGTGGTTAATGTAGTTTTATTTTTATCATAGTTAGCTTTATGCTGAGCAGCCCTGACATCCTTATTAACTCTGTCATAGAATCTACCTTTTTCTAAACAATGTTCTTTATTTTCTAAATAATAAAGTTTATTCTGTTCTCTGAGGGCTTCTCTATGAGTTTCCCTATATTTCTTGGCATATGCTATAGCATCAGCTTTATTTTTAAATGCTATAGCATCAGCTTTATTTTTAAATGCCATAAATCCCTCTAAATAAGCAATGGGTTAGATACTAGAATTTCTTCTTAATATCTAACCCACTACACTCTAATCTGTCTTAAGTTAGATTAGCTAACATAATTAATCATTTTCTAATGACTTACGTAATGCAGCTAATACACCATCGTCTATACTATCATCAGATATGGTATCATCTGAACTAGATACTTCAGTAGACTTTCGTGGTAGTTCAGAAGCAGCCTTTGTAGGCGATACAACGTCAGATTCTACTGGCTGGGACATATAACTTTCTAAGTATTCTGCCATCTTTTCTTTTGAAGGTGGAGTAATGAGACTGGTTAAATCAGGAGACACCTCTAGTAGCTTTTCCCAAGTTTGCTTACCATTCTTACCCTGGAAAGCAGGCTCTGGATCTTGGAAAGCCCAAGTTGTAGCAATAACCTGTCCCTTTCCAGATGGCTTTAGTAGTTCAACATTACGCCCACTGTCAAAGTCTACAAAGTCCTTTTCCTTAGACATAATAGAAACGATCATTTCCATAGCTGCCTTAGATGATGCACGAACAATCTTTACATCTTCCTCTTTAATAGCATTAGGATCTATCTTACTTGGTTCATAACCTACCAATAGATAGTTTTGCTTAACTACAAGCTGCTTAAAGGCATCCTTATACTTCTCATTGTCAGTATTTGTAAACTTCTTATATGAAGCAGATGCTAACTTACAGAATGGACACTCACCTTCACCAGCCTTCTGTGGACAGGCAAAACTTAAAAAGCGACCATCTGGCATATTTATAGCATGATGGTTATAAATCTCTAGTGGAAGTTCGTAATTTCGAGACTTCAGAGGAAGGAACCGTAATGTATGGGTAGTTCCAGCAGTTGGCTTAAACCAGTAAGGTCCAACTTTTGAGGATTTTTGGTTAGCTTTTTCAAGCAGTTCACGGAAAAGATTAAAATTAGTTTTGGCCATTTGGCATTTTCCTTTATAGGGCTGAGGTTTCTCAGCAAAGACCTGAGTTGTCAGGTATATTATTAATTCACCCAAAGGATATATCGTGTGTTCATGATCAGAAAGAAATAAATTTTTTGTCTAAAAAATGTGTAGACATCCACCAAAATTCTTCGATTATGAAATAAGCTGGAACGGAAACAACTAAATTATAATGATACAGATAACATCTATAAAAAATAAATCTTTAATAGGATTAAAATATAAATACTTAAATAAAAGATTACTATCTGAAATAGATGTATCTAATAGTATTTTAGTTATTGATTTATCCTATTATGCTAATTTTATAGAAAATAAACTTAAATATGGTAGTAAATTTAAACAGAAATGGTTAGATTTAATATCTGGAAAAAATAATATTAATGCTTTAAATGTAATTAACAGTATTTTTGAGCCAATAACTAAATTAAATAAACTTAGTAAGTTAAAACATATTTATATTCTCTGTAAAGAAACAAATACGTTTAACAGTACAGAAAGAGAATTATTTAAACTATTTCTATCTGGTATAGCTAGTAAATATTATACATATAAAACAGATATAATTTCTACCCTATATTCAATTGAAATAGATTCTGTAGATAAATACATTATATTATCAGATAATATTAATTTTTGGGCTATCTGTAGTAAAAAATCACAGATAATCTATAGTATAATAGGTAAAAATAATATTATTAAACTTTATACAGATAAATTTGGATTAGAGTTTTTATCTCAGCTTATACAGACGAATAAACTTATAAACAAATTACGGCTGAGTAAACTTAAATATGTAAATTTACAGTATTTATACTTATTATTGCTATATATAAATTTTAAATACGCTAAAAAAGCTCAGAGATCTTATGTATTTCCAGAGACATCAAAAGATATTGGAGCTTCTGGCAATGCTTTAAAATTATTATCAGAAGCACATAAAGAGATTTCTTATTACTTTTTAACTAAATCAGATTTGATTGATATCTTTTTATTCTCTTCTACTACTCATTTTGTTTTAAATCTTTCTAGATTATTAAAAATACAGAAATTTGATATTTTATTACTATCAAAATTTTCAACTTACTACAATAGCAGTAATAAAATACAGTATATTAATACAAAATATACTATTGCTAATATAGTATATTACAAAATAGTAGAAAAATCTATTCTTTATACAGAATTAAGAAATACTAATAATGTTGTTAGGCAAAAAATAACTGTACCAACAGAAAAATCTAATGATAATACCAGCCAAGTATTAGATTCACAGCTGTTTGTGAATGATATTATTAGAACGTTGGCTTGGTAGCTAAGTGTTGATGCGTAAAACTATATAATAACGAAGTTATTATATAGTTATCTTTTAATATGGGTCCACCTGTTCTATACTCCGTATATCGTATAACTTCGGTAGATGGGAAACATTATTTTCAATTTATTTTTCTTGCGGTATTTGTTCCTTAAGTACGATAAACTAATATTAGTGCTCTTTAGGAGAGTTTGTGGTAAAGGATCTTAAATTTTTGGATGCAAATCCAGCATTATTAATAGATGGATCTAACCTCCTGATTAGACTTTTATACAGCAGACAGTCTGGCTCAAATCTTTTATCTGAGCCTGAGCTGATCACATCTGTTGCAAATATTTTTATTCACCAGCTAAAGCTTGCAGTAAAACAGTTTAATGCCTCTTCCTGCTATATTGTTTTTGACATTGGTGGATCATATAGAAAAACTAAACTATTTCCTGAGTATAAACGAAATAGAGACCTAGCTCCAGTGTCTAATACAACTCTTGATACAAAAGATTATCTTTTTAGTATGTATGGTAAACTGAGAGACATGACTGTAGAATTATGTAGAGCTTTTAATTTACCAGTATTCATGGAAACTGGTATAGAAGCTGATGATATTCTTGGTATAATGGCAGAACATTTAACCTCATTAGGAAAGCAGGCTGTAATATTTAGCAATGATTCTGATTTTTTACAGCTTGTATCTAATCCATACATATCTTGCTATATTCCAACTAAAAAACAAATTGTCAATAATACTACATTTACAGATTATTTTGAGGAAAATAAAGGAATTCGCATTCACCCAAGCGAATATTTATTTTTTAAGGCTTTAGTTGGAGATAAGGGAGATAACATTCCTGGGATACCTAGGGTTGGATATAAGACTTTATACAAACTAAAAGATGCTTATTTTGCAAGTGACGTTTCTTATTTAGACCTGTATGACAAAAATCCAGTTGATTTTATTACTACAGTAGCTAAAATACCTTCTGAAAATAAGCTTCTAAATCTTATAAGTAGTAATGAAAAAATAATACTTCGTAATTATAAACTTATTGATTTAAGTAGTGCTTATGCCTCTGCATATGTGCAGAATGCAGCATTGAAATTTTTAAGTAGTGACACTTTACCAAAACCAAACTATGCTGAGGTGGCTACTAGATACAAAGAAATCTTTAAGACTACACCTAAATTTGACTTTATCTTAGAAAGCATCACTGGGCTGTCAAAATGTTTTATGCCTAATCGGTAGCGGATGAACGATATACTATCTAAGGAGTTGCAGCCCGCCTGCATAAAACTACTATGATTACAAAAACAGACTATAACCCGAAAAAGGTAGTATCTTCAATTACTGGAATGAGTTCCGTAAAACGGTTTCATGGGAGAAGCACTCTCCAGACACAGACAATTGCAGATCACTCTTGTAGAACTGCTCAACTTGCATTCTTTATGGCACTTGAATATTATTCGTTTGATTATGAGAAAGCTAACTATGTATCAACTCTAGCTTTATTTCATGATTTTCCAGAAAGTCTTTTAGAGTGTGATATTCCAAGCCCAGTGAAAAATATTGGCACTATAGGGACACATGTAAAAGCTGCTGAAACTTTTAAAGTAAAGGAACTATTTCCAAAGAATACCTATCTCCAGAATTTGATGCTTGAGATAGCACAAGAAGAAGACTTTCAGCTCATGAAACTTGCCGATTATCTAGATATAGGATTTTATATTAGGCAAGAATTAGATTTTGGTAACGTGGGATTTTTGCGATTCATTCCTGTGTTTAAAGACGGAATTTCTAAATATTCTGATAGTTATTTAAAACTACCTATTGTAAATGCAAGTCTACAGATTATTTTGGGTGATTGATATGACTAAAGAACAAAAACTTCAATGTCCAAGATGTCATCACCACAACAATAAATTTTATGTTAATGTAGATAAAGGCGTCTTTCATTGTTACCACTGTGACTTCTCTGGCAAGCTGGACTACCTTAGATCGGCATATCCAAGTCTATATTCTAATCTAGAGGATGTGGAAAGTATTGCAGTTTTTGATAGACTAAAAAACAGGCTACCTAAATTAGACACTTCTGGTCTATTACATCAACTAAAGCCTTTTAGAGAAATTGAGCCTTCTGATGAAGAATACTCATATCTTTTACAAAGAGGTTGGGACGATAACATTATATCATGTTATACAATTCTAGTTTCTGAAAATCCGTTTTATGCTAATAGAGTGTATATTACTATTCAAAATGACAATGACGAAGTAATATTTTATGCTGGTAGAAGTATAAAAGACCAAAATATACCAAAATACTTAAATTCTAATGTTCAAAAGGATTTTATTTTTAAAAGTATAACACCAATAGATCATTTTTATAATGAGTCAGCATATATTTGTGAGGGCATTTTTGATGCATTCAAACTTCCTGGAGGGATAGCTCTCTTAGGAAAAACTTTAGTAAAGACTCAACAAGAAGCTCTCTTCTCATTTTTACGAGAGAAGAAAAGCATCTACATCTGTTTAGATCCAAAAACAGAGAAAGAAAGTACTCAACTAGCAAAGGAATTAGATTCTTGGTTTCCAAATAAAAAAATCTTTATCCTATCTTGGGGAAATGAGCAAACAACGGATCTTGGAGATTTATCAAAATCTTTATCACACTTGGAATTAACTAATTTTATTAAATCTAATTCTAGTGAATTTAGTAGTTTTTTACATAGTAGGTTAAAGCTATAGATATATTTCTAAATTAACTATTAGAGATATATCACATGGCAATTTGGCTAGACAAAAACCTGGACTCGCTTCTATTAGATACTACTAATGTATCTGTTATAAGTGAGAATTTTACATATCTACTGAAGCAATTAGCAGATTTTGTTGATCCAGCATTTCAATATACTGATGTAAACAAACCATTTTTACGCGGTGGCAAACGAAGAATGGTTAGAGGTGACCGTGGAGAAGGTCTTGGATACCAGTATAAAACTGCTGCAACTAAATCAAAAGTAACAAACAGAGGTACTAAAACTATAACAGCCTTTGGGAAAAACGTTTTAGTTGAGGAATGGACTGTTTCTCACCCTGATGTAACTGACCCGGATTTAGGTGAAACTTATCCAGCTTCTGATAAAGGCGGCCCTAGAGGGCCCTATACCTGTTTAATTACTGCCCGTATATCTTTATCTAAAAGAACTCCAACTAGATGCTATGTTCAGTGTAATTGTCAAGACTTTAAAACTACCTTTTATGAAAAACTTAATGCTGGTGGTTATACAAATCCACAGAGTTTGCCAAAAAGCACAGGTAAAAAAGAGCTGGCTCCGGCCATGTGCAAGCATCTGTATGCAATTTATTCGAAATATTATAGAGATTTAGTTAATGAGGTGGAGGGATTTGTTATTGATTCTAACCCAGAACTATTTGGCACAGCACAAGGCAATGCTACAGCACAAGCTCAGCCATCTCCAGTAGGATTAAATGTAGTTGCAAAAACAAAGCAAGATGCTATTGCAATAATTAAAAGGGTATTAAGTTCTGAATATGCTCGTATTCATAATATTGAACTTGCTTATAAAGATAGTAGATCTAAACAGGCTGGTGGTAGTAATTACCATTTATATCCATTTTATGTAGTTTTGTTAAATAAAAAAACACGCGGAATTGCTTACAGAAATAGAGATTTAGCAATAGGGCCTTCACAAGGATTTATAAAATTACTAAACATTCCAAATAACCCAAATATATGGAACTTCTTTTCCTCTATAAATGACCATAAACTTTTATGGGATATGATTAAAACAGTAGGAAAAATGCCCGCACAGCTACAAGATAAAATTAAAAATCAAACTGGGGTAGATGTATATTTAGAAAATTCCGATATACCTTTGTATATAACTAATACCACTAGTAATATTATTTCATCTATTTTAGATTTAGGATAAATATAATGACTCTAACCCCAAATTCATTTCTAAAAGTAATTTCTGGAAGTGTGTTATCTGCAGATGTTACTGCAGGTAACATAACCAGAACATATTCATCTAGAATAGAGGATCCCACTACAATAGTAGTTTATTATAACGGACAAGAAATTCTTGGTGGTCAATCACCCTATACAGCAAGCTCTAAATACTATTATAACTACATTTTAACATATGATTCTACAACTGCTGGGTCTTTTATTGTAGGAAATTATTACAAAATAACTTCAATAGGAACTACAGATTTTACCTTAATTGGAGCTGCCACTAATACAGTTGGACTAACCTTTATTGCTACAGGGGTCGGTTCTGGAACTGGAACAGCCTCAAATTTAGATACTACTAAGTCTTCAATTGAGTTTATAATATCTCCTAGTTTAACCTATGAAGGACCGGGATATGCTTCTGGAACTTCTGCAGTATCAATATCAGTTTTTGATGTGTTTACAATTTGCTATTATTACACAATTTATTCGGCATAAACTATGACAACTACGCAAACCCAAGATCAGTTTTTAAATGATGTAAAAACAAAAATAACAATGTATTTATATCGGAGTTTAACCACATATTTTGATCCATATATAGCACTACTTCAAGTAGTTTCTAATGTTGGGGCAATAAATTGGCAAAGTCCTGCAAATAAGCAGAGATTAGTAAATGTATTTAATAATTTGTCTGCTTCGGTAACTAATTATTCTATAACTGATGGTGATTTTAGAACTTATATGGTATTACAGTGTGTAAATATAATATATAATGAATTTTCTCAGGAACTCTTCTCTAGCTTTGTTTCTAGTGCATATGGAGTAACTCCAGAAAGTGTTGTAGGTAATTTAGAAACTGCTTACAGTACACAGCCACCACAGAATACTCAATTCCCCGGTTTAAGTCAAAATACAAATCCAATGAATCCATTACCACAGGCATTAATACCAAATATTCTCTATATTTCTGATTCACTATAAAGTAGAGTTATTAAGTGACTAATGTTACCAGTAAAAATTTAAACTGTAATATTAATCTAATTTTATTAGATATGAAAAACCATACTGGGTTATTTAAAGTAAACAATAATTATTATGATGATATGTTATATTGTAACAATGATAATGTTTATTTTTCATACTGCTTTAACTACACTATAGGAAAAGCAATACGTGAAGAGCTAATTATTATAGAAACAATAGAACATGCTACAGAAGATTCTTTTATTATAAATAAAGGAACTTCAACTGAAAGTATTATAATTTTGGAGAAACTATAGTGAGTAGAAAGACACGGCGTAAAACATATTCTAATTTATATGAAAATGATATTTTAGATTTAGACACATTAGAGGATTTAGAAAGCATAACGCCAGTAAAAGAAAATAAAGCAATTAAAAAAGCTACTGCAAAAACAAATAGACCTGATAAAAAAACAAAACAATCTACTCCAACAACTTCAAATGTAAAAACCAATCCCGTTGAAGCGACCTGTAATAAATGTCATAACCCAATAGTAGGTGAATTAATATCTGACATTTATATGCCACATCTCGATAAAATGGTCCCAGTAATTTCATATAAGTGTGACTCTTGTGGTCATGTTGGTAGACGGAGTGTGGTTTCATTAGCACTTCCAGTTAATCAATACGAAAAAAAATATTTTGTGTAAGCCAATTAAACTTATATGGCTACACGCTCAAAATTTATTCCTAAAACTGGAGATGTAATAAAAACACGATCTGGAAGATATTGTATTATAGCCAATTCATTAAATTTAGATGACTTATTGCTATACAATATTTTACCAGTAAGTTTAGCCATATATATGGCTAGCGATAAAGATTTTATTATTATGGACGATGATGTTTTTGATAAAATTCCAGTAATGGCAGAATTGTGGAATAGTCTTGCCGTCCCAATAGAGTTTTTTGACACAGTAAAAAAAGTAGGAAAACTAAATCCACAATACACACAGTATCTTTCTTCATATTTATATTTTAACTTTCAAAATAGAAAAAACAGAGAGTTAGAAATATTAACTGGGCCTCCAATAACATCTTCATCCGATATAAGATTATTATTTAGACAAATGGAAGAAAAAGCATTCTATAGTATAAGAACAGTATTAATAAATATATCAACCGAGTAACTCATGTCAATTACTTTTATTAAAAAGAACTATGTATGTACTAGCTGTAATAAAGCAGGATATGAGCTTTTTGCAATTAATACAACATTAGATATAAAATCATGCTATCTTGAAGACAAGCATCCAAAGTTACTGGATGATACTAAAATATATGTTGAAGTCTTAGAGAGAGATGACTTTGGACTAATTAAAAACAGATATGTAGTTGAAAAAGTATGTGACTACTGCGGATCATCTCTGCAAGCAGAAAAAAAAGACAATGAATCACCGGTATTAAATTTTTATCCCAAGACTGAGGCTCAAAAGTGGGCCGATGGGTTTGCAAAGGTTGGTTTATAATTGTTAATTAAGTTTGGTAGAATTTTTAAAATGGATATCAATTATGATAGATAGATTTAAAGCATTTAATATTATGTCTGGATTAAACAAGTCACTAACAGAAGCTAGCAAAAGAACAGCATACCTAACTGGACCGTTAACAAAGGAAGAAGTTGCTATAGAACTTGCAAGAATAGAGGCATCTTTAAGCCAGAAAGTTAAAGCTCTGGAAACTGAAATTACCAAAGTGCAGGCTGGGAGTTTACGCCACGATTTAAAATCTAAAAAACTTGATAGTTTACGAACTAAACTTAGCCTACAAAAACAAGATAATAAAGAAGATCTTGAGGTTGCTAAAAAGAAGCTTGAAGCCAGGCAGTCAAAATATACTGGTTTAAGTGGCAAAGAGCGGCAGACTGTAAAAAAGCTTGAGGCAGATTTCGACAAGCTTAATCCAGTCGTTGTTCCAGTTCTGCCTACTGACAATAAGGCATATCTAACAAAAGGCATACTAACATTTCATGAAATGTTAGAAATAGCTAATGGCAAAGAAGGATTTAATAACAAAGATTTTATTGAATATTCTTCTGCTATTGAAACTATTAATAGAGTCATATTCCAAACATTTACATCATTTAGACATCAGTTATCAAAAACAAACAAATCCTTTAAGAGTCCCAAAACACAACAAATATTCGCATTACTATCTGACTCTCCTACACGGATGAGTATAGAAAATAATCCTGATTTAATAAAATTATGCTGGATTTACGTCTGTGGAACTGACACATATGACCTAGCAAAAAATAATGCCAATTTTATGAAATCTCTAGAAAAACTAGAGAAGTCTATAAAGTCTAATGTAACTATGCCTCTTGAGAACAGTAGTTCAATAGAAGATTTAATAAGTGACCCAGATGTTAAAATCACATTTGACTTTTATAAAGAGTATTTAAATGATGACTGGGAAGATGTCTTAGCAACGTTAAAAGAAGCTGTATCGGTAATTCTTCATTCTCCTGATGTTTTATATACTGGATTTACAAGCTCTTTAACTCAAAATATTGCAGACACTATCTATTACAGTATTATAAGTGCTTTTGGTACACCAGAAGATAAGATCTTATTATTAAAATACCCTGGATCTGCTAAAAGCAAGCGTAAGTCTGGAAAGGTTAATTTCTTAACTCCAGAAGCTAAGGTAGAACTAGAACGAAAAGTTAAAGAATTAGAGCACGAGGTTCTAAAACGCCCAGCCGCCTCAATTGGTCGTGTAGTAGATTGGGGTGTTGGTAGCAGAAATGTAAATACTTCCTATGAGAAAGATTTTAGAGAGTATGGTAAAAAAGTTTATTCTATAATGAACTCCAACCTTAAAACAAAAACTGTAGATTTAGATTCTGCTATTTTATCAGAAGTTGAAACTATTGTAGGAATGGCATTAGATCTATCTTTACCAGCAGATCCTAAAATAGAAACTTCTGAAACAATTCTGTCAAACTTAAAGGATATTTTAGCAAATTCATCTGATACAACTAAAGAAGACTTAATACAATTCTTTATTGATCGCTTTGAGAAAATAGAAACTGTTTTTAAATCTGACATTATACGGCAGAAAAACAAAGAAGGATTTAATGTAAAATTCAATAAATCTGCTCAAGGGGCTACAGCATCTTCTACTAAAATAGAATCAGCTCAACGAGTCTTAGATCTTTCTAAAGAAGCGTTTAATTCCTTCATAGATAACTTAAATTTATTAACTGCTTCTGATATAGCTGAAGTAAAAACTTTAATAGCCAGAACAACTTCCTTACCTGAAAAGGATTCTTCTCAAAATCTAATAAGTTCTACTAAGAAGGCCGGAAAATTTATTATAGACTGGTTACAAACTGATGTATTAAATGGTTTAAATACCTATGAAACAAATAGTACAAAAACTAATGAGGCTAAACAGACTAAAGAGTCCATTGAAGCTAATATAGATAGCTTAGTAAAAAATAGAGAAGCTCTTAAAAAAGAGATAAACAAACTAAAGGCAATAAAAAATCCTTCTACAGATACTCTGGTTCAGATTAAAAATAAAACTCTATCTCTTGACGAGATAGACAATGAAATTAAAGATGCAAAAAACAAATTATTATTTCATAATCTAGAAACATCACATAAACTAAGTGAAGGCCCTAATGCAAATTATAAGCGAATTGCTGAAGTACACAAGGCCAGACTTACAAACTTCTTAAACAATAGCTTAGAAAATATTAATATAGCTAAATTACGTAAATTTCTTGATGAATTACCAACCGATGTTTATAGTTATCTATCTCCGCGTGAAATGGATGCAGTATATAAATATATAGATACACATGATACTGGTGACTCTAGCAAAGAATTTGAAGGGAATTTAGAGACGAAAGAACAATTACATAAGTTCTCTCAATATATGAATTCACCAGATATTATACAGAATGCTGGAAGACTCAAGGCTCTAAATGTAATTTCTGCAATGTTTACCTCTCAGTTAGAGAGCAGTATTGGATATTTATCTAATATTTCACTTGATCCTGCTGTAGCACAAAAAACAATTTCTGACTTACGAAAGCATGTCAAAACTTTAAATACCCAGTCAAAGCCTGCTGCAAGAGCTAAAAAACTCTTAAAGCGCCTAGAAAAACAGTCATTAAAATCAATTAGCAACTTATCTGTATTACCAGGAAGTGGCTTAAGCGAATCAGGATCAGATGATGAAAATCATACTATAGTTCTTGCAACGCCTGAAAAGATTTATAGTCAATTATTAAAAAATGCTAAAAGTCTAGAACAAAATGCTAAATTCTTTTATGACACTATTGTTAGTGCAGTAGAGGTTTTAGACTTACGTGAGCAATTAGCTGGACCAGAGAAACAATTTAACCCAGCAGACA
>JAJYBA010000009.1 GCA_021779235.1 Bacillota bacterium | reverse complement strand
CCAGGCATGAATGCTGCTATCAGAGCTGTAGTAAGGACTGCAATTGATAAGGGTCTAAGAGTAATGGGTGTTAAAAGAGGCTACAGCGGATTGATCAATGGAGAACTTTTTGAAATGAAAAAAGGAGATGTTTCTGACATTCTTCAAAGAGGTGGAACTATATTAAGAACTGCAAGATGTGCTGAATTTCTTACTGAAGAAGGTAGAAAAAAAGCAGCAGGCGTGCTAAAAGTATTCGGAGTAGATGGATTAGTTGTAATCGGTGGAAATGGTTCTTTTATGGGAGCACAAAAACTTTCTAAGCTTGGAGTTTCAACAGTTGGAATTCCAGGAACAATAGATAATGACTTATCTTATACAGAATATACTTTAGGATTTGATACTACATTAAACACAGTATTAGATGCAATCAATAAGCTAAAAGATACATCAACTTCTCATGAAAGAGTAAGTATAGTTGAAGTTATGGGCAGAGATTGTGGTGACATTGCATTATATTCTGCAATTGCTGGAGGAGCAGAAAGTGTTCTTATCCCAGAAAAAGGTTTTGACTTTGATGAATTATGCAAAACTGTTTTAGAAGGAAAGCTTTCTGGAAAAATGCATAACCTAATCATTGTTGCTGAAGGTATTGGAGGCTCTCAAGAATTAGCACAAAGAGTTGAAGAAGTTACTGGAATAGAGACAAGAGCAACAATTTTAGGACACATCCAAAGAGGTGGAAGCCCATCATCATTTGACAGAATGTTAGCATCAAGAATGGGTGTTAGAGCAGTTGAAGTATTATTAGAAGGAAAAACTTCAAGAGTTATAGGAATAAGAGAAAATAGAATAACAGATGATGATATAGATGAAGCATTAGCAATGCCAAGAGAATTTGATGATAAATTGTTTGAAATAGCACAGATGTTATCAAGATAAATCAAACCAGAAAAAATCAATAAAAAGGTATCAATATAAAATTATCATATATAAAAAAAACCAGAAAATGTATAAGGAGAGTTAATGATGCAAAAGACTAAAATGATTTTTACAATTGGACCTGCTAGTGAGACTGAAGAAACATTAAGTAAATTAATAGAAGCAGGTATGAGCGCTTCAAGGCATAATTTTTCTCATGGTGACCATGAAGAGCATGCACAAAGAATAAACATGGTGAAAAAATTAAGAGAAAAGTATAATAAGCCAATTGCTATTGTACTTGACACAAAAGGACCAGAAATTAGAACTCATAACTTTGATGGTGGAAAATTAGAATTACAAAAAGGTGAAAAGTTCACTGTAGTTTGTGGAGAGGAAGTTCTTGGTGATAAAACAAAATGCTCTATCACTTATACTAACCTTTACAAAGATGTAGTAGCTGGAAACACTATATTAATCGATGATGGTTTAGTAGGTTTAACAGTTGAAAAGGTTGAAGGTACAGATATCATTTGTACAGTAGCAAATACTGGTATGGTTGGAAGCCATAAAGGAATTAACGTTCCTAACGTTTCAATCAAATTACCAGCAATGACTGATAAAGATAAATCTGATTTAATATTCGGTTGTGAAATTGGTGTTGATGCTATAGCTGCTTCTTTCATCAGAAAAGCTGCTGACGTTCTTGCAATAAGAAAGATACTTGAAGAACATGGCGGAAGTCATATTCAAATCTTCTCAAAAATCGAAAATCAAGAAGGTGTTGATAACATCGATGAAATCATAACTTTCTCTGATGGAATAATGGTTGCTAGAGGAGACATGGGTGTTGAAATTCCAATAGAAATGGTTCCATTAACTCAAAAGATGATAATAGACAAATGTAACAAAGCAGGTAAGCCAGTAATAACTGCAACACAAATGCTTGACTCTATGATAAGAAATCCAAGACCAACAAGAGCAGAAGCTTCAGATATAGCAAATGCAATATTTGATGGTACTGATGCTATAATGCTTAGTGGTGAAAGTGCTAACGGTTCTTATCCAGTTGAAGCTGCTGAAACTATGGCTAAAATAGCTAAAGCTGCTGAAAACAGAATAAACTATAAAACTGCATTAAATAAGAGAAAAGAAACAGCTCTTAAAAACATTGCTAATGCAATAAGCCTTGCAACAGTTGAAACTGCTGGAGAACTTAATGCTGCTGCAATAATCACAGCAACTCAAACAGGAAATACTGCAAAGATGGTTTCTAAATACAGACCACAATCTCCAGTAATCGCAGTTACTCCATATGATAAAGTAGCAAGATCTTTAGCATTATGTTGGGGAGTATTCCCAGTAATTTCTGAACCAGTAGAAACTACTGACGAATTAATAGCTAAATCCGTTGAAAAAGCAAAAGAAAACAGCTATGTTAAAGATGGTGATTTAGTAGTTGTTGCTGCTGGTATTCCAGTACAATTATCTGGAACAACAAATATGTTAAAGGTTCATATAGTTGGTGAAGTTTTAGTACAAGGAAAAGGTGCTGGCTCAGTTCCTGGCTTTGGAAATGCTAAAGTAGTAAACAATTCAAAGGATGCAGAAAAATTAGTTGAAAAAGACGATATCTTAGTTGTTAAAAATTTAGATAAAGACTACATTGCTGTATTAGATAGAGTAGCTGGTATCATTTCAGAAGAAGGCGGATTAACTTCTCACCTTGCAATAGAAGCATTATCAAGAGGAATTCCTCTAATCGTTAATGCAGGTGGAGCTACTGACGTAATTAAAACAGGTTCATTTATAACTCTTGATGTATTAAGAGGAACAGTATACGCTGGAAAAGCTAATATAATCTAATTTGTTTTTAAAGAAATCCCTTTTATGCAATATTTTGCATAAAAGGGATTTTTTTAAATGATAAATAATTGTTAAGAATAAAATTGTATATTGTGGTTAAAATGATAAAATGGTAGAATATACAGGAGTATTGAAAAAATGGCAACTGATTCATTTTTGCACCCTAGTGGTGCACTTTTTTTATTTTTTGTTCACACAATTTTATGATATAATATATTGAATTTGCTAAAGTGAACTCGTTCAGCATAGCTGAACATCGGGGCTTCAGATGGGGAGCCTACCACACCTGAAGTAAATCCGCCTATAAAGGCGTGGGGAGCTTAACCCCCAAATAACAAGATAAAGGATGAAAAAATATGATTAATATAGAAAAAAACAAAGATTATATAATTGACATAACAGCATTAGGAGTTAATGGTGAAGGCATAGGAAAACTCAATAACTTTACAGTATTTGTAAATGGAGCTTTAGAAGGAGAAAAAGTCGAAATTAAACTAATAAAGGTAAATAAAAGCTATGGTTTCGGAAAATTATTAAAAATAATTGAAGCTTCACCATATAGAGTGGAAAGCAAGTGTGCTATATATAATAAGTGCGGTGGCTGCAGTCTTCAACATCTATTGTATGATGAACAAATAAAATATAAAAAGAAAAAAGTAATTGACTGCCTTATAAGAATCGGAAAACTTAATTTAAAGTCAGAAGGAATAATAGTACATGATACAATAGGAATGGACATTCCTTATAGGTATAGAAATAAAGTACAGCTTCCAGTTGGGGATAAGGCAATAGGATTCTATTCTGCAGGAAGCCATAACGTAATAGATGTAAAGGAATGTATTATTCAACACGAAGCGGGAGATAAAGTTATACATATATTTAAGGAATGGATAAAAAAATATAATATCTCACATTACGATGAAAAAAAGGGCACTGGTTTAATTAGACACATAATGGTTAGAAAAGCTTTTAAAACAGGAGAAACTATGGTAGTAATAGTGACTTCTAGTAACAAGTTACCATTTGCAAAGGAGCTTATAGAGGAGCTGACCTTAAATATAGATGGAATAGCAAGTATTGTTCAAAATATAAATACCAAAAATACAAATGTTGTTCTAGGCAGTGAATGCAAAACCTTATGGGGAAAAGCTACCATAATAGATACTATTGGTGAATTTAAATTTAATATTTCACCTTTATCTTTTTTTCAAGTTAACCCAATTCAAACAGAAATATTATACAATAAAGTTCTTGAATATGCGAAACTACAAGGTGACGAGGTGGTTTTTGATGCATATTGCGGTACTGGAACTATATCATTATTTTTATCTAAAAGAGCAAAGGAAGTTTACGGAGTAGAAATTATTGCCGAGGCAATAGAAAATGCCAAGGAAAATGCTTTGCAAAATGATGTTGAAAATGCTCATTTTTACACTGGTGAAGCAGAAAAGGTTATTCCAAAGCTTATAAGTGAGGGAAAAAAGGCGGATGTTGTAGTTGTAGATCCACCGAGAAAGGGTTGTGAAAAGTCACTTTTAGAGGCAATTGCGAAAATGAGCCCACAAAGGATAGTGTATGTTTCTTGTGATCCAGCAACCCTTGCAAGAGATTTAGGGATTTTAGAAGAGCTCAGCTATAGGACTGTTGAGGTTCAGCCGGTGGATATGTTCCCGATGACTGGACATGTTGAGGTCGTAACTTTGCTTACAAGGAGAGAAACGACGAAGTAAGGAATTAGTACGACCCATGCAAGGCATGCCCAAGAAGGCGAGTGAAGCGAAGGCTGATTGGCAGCAGGCTACTGCGGAGACCGAATTAAGCAGAAGAAATTGGGAGTATACGAATTAAGAATAAAATTAGGATCAGATGCATCAAGAATATTTTATTTCACGTATCATAGAGATACTTTTGTATTGCTAAATGGATTCCTTAAAAAGACAGATAAAACGCCAAAGCTAGAACTTGAAAAAGCAAAAAGATATAAAGAAGATCTTGAAAAGAGGTGTGAAGATGAGTAAAGCAAGTGTTGATTTCTGAGGTAATAAGAGCAAGAAGAGAATTAAATTTAACACAACAAGAATTAGCTTCTAGAATGGGAACTCAAAAATCAAATATCAAATATTAGCAGGCTTGAAAGTGGAAACTATAATCCTTCTTTAGATTTTTTAAGTAAGCTTGCAAAAGGACTAGGAAAAGAAATTCATATTGAACTAAGATAATATTATATAATTTTACACGAAGTGCAGAGATAGAAAGATGCACTTCGTGTTTTTTGCCAGGTGAAAAAATGTTAACAATATTTTTTATATTTTCCTGTTTATTTTCCTTTGGAGTTTACATGATAGCAGCAGACAGATTAAAGTTTCCTAGTTTTAAGGCTTCAAAGGTAATATTAAGTTTTAGCAGGACTCGGAAAAAATAAGCGAATTTGGTTATCATTCCATTCAAGTAACAAGGAGCATATTTGCATATTGAGTATGTTTTATAATTCTATATATATTTTTATTTGGTTTTAAGTTGGATTTTGCAAGATTAAGGAATGTTGTTAAGTTACTAAAAGTGTTATTATTGTCGATGAAAATTTACCAATAGGAGTAATTACAAATACAGCAGTTATTCCATTATTGCGTTAAAATCCTATTTTCTAGGGTGCTTCATTTGTAACACTATAAAGTTTCTAGAAATGAAATTATGGCTGAGCAACCTCTTCTGGTCTCTCTTGTTGAGCCCAATGTCCACAATCATCAAGAAATATAGTTTTACGGATATTTGGAACAAGATTCATCATTTCAGAAATTATTTGATGCATTCCTGGAATACTTAACCCAACATCACGTCTTCCTACTATAAATAGGGCAGGAATTGTTACTTTCAATCCATTGAAACAACTTAATAGTTCTCTATTTCTATCCAAATTACGGTAATAATTTAATCCACCACGAAAACCTGTTTTAACTAATGCTTCCGTATAAACATCTAAGTCCTTTTCTTCAAGCCAAGATGTTGTTTTAGGTGTTGGTAATACTGAAAGTAGCCCTTTCTCTATTCATTCTATTTGTAATTAAATAGCATAATCGGTTGTTTATAAACGCTTGTTGTTAAAGTGATTTGTTCATGATACAATCTCCAAAGGCAGTAACCTTTGCTATTGTTGCTGAAACCTCTCTTTGAAATTCCTTCACATGCGTACGAATATCCATCAATTTGTCCTTTATATTAAAGAGTTACGAGATCTTATTGTAACCGTCAAAATTTAACGCCTATAATCTATGAAAATATTATAATAAAATTTGCAGGATAAAATAGAAATTGGAAGCTGGAATTTAGGTGCTAAAGTTCTGGGGCTTAGTTAATAAGATTGATGAACATCCTATTCAAATGTTATTATTAGGAATATAACAAAAAATATTAAATGTAGATTAGTTATAAAAACTTTGAAAGATTATTTTTGTATTTAATTAATATATGATAGCAATTTAGGGAGGATTGATGAAAATGCAATATAATATATTGATTGTAGAAGATGAATCAGATATAAATGAATTGCTGGTTAAGATATTAGAAGAAGCACAATACAAGACTGTACAAGCTTTTTCTGGTACAGAAGCAAAATTATTATTAGAGAAAAAAATTCCAGACCTTATTTTACTTGATCTTATGCTTCCTGGAATATCAGGAGAGGAATTATTGTATGATATTAGAGAAAATAAACATTCTAACGTTCCTGTTCTGGTACTATCAGCAAAAAATTCTTTAGGTGATAAAGTATCACTTCTGAAGGATGGTGCAGATGATTACATAACTAAGCCTTTTGAACCAGAAGAAGTGATTGCAAGAGTTCAATCAGCCTTAAGACGTTTAGGGAAAGAAGATAATTGTAAAAAAATTCTAACATATAAAGATTTACAGCTTAATCCTCAAGGAAGAATAGTAAAATTTGATGGAACAGAAATAGAATTAACTGCTCATGAGTACGATATTCTATATCTTTTAATCAAAAATCCAGAGAAAGTGTATTCCAGAGAAAGTTTGTATGAATTGGTGTGGCATGGTGGATATTACGGTGAAAATAATACTGTAAATGTCCATGTTAGCAATTTAAGAAAAAAATTGAAGGAAGCAGGTTCCAAAGAAGATTATATTCAGACCGTATATGGTATTGGATTTAAACTTCAATAAAGAACTTTATGACTTCTTTAAAAGTTCTTTATGACTTATTTAAGATTGAAATGTTAAAATATGTTTGTGAATAAAGAAATCTAAAAGTTGATAAATGTATTTTTATATGGAGGTAGAAAATGAATGATTATGTCATAGAGACTAAACAAGCTACAAAGGCATACGGCTCGCTCCTTGCATTAGATAATGTAAATATTCATGTGAAAAGAGGAAGTATTTATGGACTAGTCGGCGATAATGGAGCAGGAAAAAGTACACTTTTAAAATTGCTAGCAGGACATAGTTATGTAACAAAAGGAGAAATACAGCTTTTTGGGAAACATGAAGAAAAAGAGTTGGAAAGTTCCCGAAAAAAAATAGGCTTCATGGTTGAACATACTGGCTTTTTCGCTGATTTAACTATAGAACAGACATTAAAGTATTATTGTATTCAAAAGGGTATCCCTGATAGGAAAAAAATTGGTGAGATGATAAAACTAACAGGTATTGAAGAAAAGCGAAACAGCAAATGCAAAAATCTTTCACTGGGGCAAAAACAGAGATTAGGTCTTGCCATTGCCATGCTTGGACAACCACAGGTTTTAGTTTTGGATGAACCTATCAACGGATTAGACCCTAGCGGCATTATTGAACTCCGCAATTTGCTACACCATTTAAATGAGGAAAAGAAGATTACCATTTTACTCTCAAGCCACATATTATCTGAACTTGAACAAATTGCTACAGCATATGGCTTTTTAAGCAAAGGAAATTTGATTGAGGAAATCTCGGCACATGAATTACATGAGAAATGTTCAGATTGTATTGAAATTAAAGTATCAGATGTAGAAAAGTATTCGGTTATTTTGGAAAGGAATGTTCCAAAAGAAACGTATAAAGTCCTTCCAAAGAATACTATTCGTATCCATAAACCGCAGGCACAACCAGAAGTTTATAGCAAATTAGCCTCTGATAACCACATATATATAACAAGCATGAGAACAATTCAATCTTCTTTGGAAGATTATTATATGGAGTTAAAGAAAAGAGGTGCTGGGAAATGTTAAATTATATAAAGAGTGAATTTTATAGAGTATTTCACAGTAAAGGTATATATTATTTAACTGGAATTTTAGCAATTCTGTCATTTTTGCTGAATGCAGTATTAGCATGGTTTGGAAAAATGGATGGCTCAAGTTTTCCATATGATACAACTTCCTTTTCATATTCAAATTTAGTAGCAAGCCCAATGCTTTTTTGTGTTATAGGTACTATTATTGGAATTGTTTTTTATGAGGGAAACAGAAAAAACGGCAATTTAAAAAATACCATTGCTTCTGGTATTTCAAGAACAAAAATCTTTGCCGGACAATGTATTGTAACCACTGTTTCAGCTATATTTTCTTTGATTATAGTTGTGAGTGTTTATATAGTAAGTGCAGTTGTTTTGTTGCAACATACAGGTCCCGTAAATCTGATGGATTTAGTTACAGAAATTCCAGCTGTATTTTTTATTTCTGTTGCTGCTTTGATTTTGGGAATTATTTGTATAGAAGCATGTGAAAAAAATTCTATAGGAATTATCATTTGGATTGCAATTTGGTTTATTATTCCTAAAATATTTTTTTACTTAGGCCTTCGATTTGATAGAATTCATAGCATTGCCATGTGGATGCCCGATAATTTCTTAGGTACAGATGGAATGACTGTTAATATGTCAAAGTGCATCACTGCATGGAGTACAACAGAAGGAATGACTAAATGTTTCATTTCTGGTATAGTTGGAACCATTGTTTTTTTCATGTCTGGTATTGTATTATTAAAAAAAAGAGAATTGTAAATTAGATGTATTATTTTGAATAGGAGGTTAAAAATGCTGTATATTATTTTATCTATCATAGGAGGTTATTTTGCATTTCGATACCTTTCTATTCTATATGCATTTGGTGAGATAACAAAAGAATTGCAGGAAATACAAAAGGACCTTACCCAAAACCAAAGTCTGCATTTACCAATACCCAATCGTAATTTAGAAAAAGTGTTGTGTACTTTAAATAATACTTTAGAGGAAATCAGAAAAGAACGGCAGAAATATGAAAAAAGAGAAAAAGAGTTTAGAAGGCAAATTGAAAATATCAGTCATGATTTACGTACTCCGCTAACTGTAATCCTAGGTTATTTAAAATTTATGAAAAAAGCAGATAAAGAACCTGAAATGGATAAAAATCTAAGTGAAGCATTAGAAATTATTGAGCGTAAAGCAGAAATTATGAAAATATTAGTAACCCAGTTTTATGATTTTTCCCGTTTAAATGCAGGAGATTATAGTCTTACGCTTAATAATGTAGATATTTCTAGAACTTTGAGGGAATCGCTTACTGGTAACTATCAAGTGCTGGATCAATCGAATTTAGCTATAGAGGTTGATATACCAGAACACCCGATATGGGTAATCGGGGACGATTCTGCACTAGAAAGAATTTTTTTTAACTTATTCCAAAATGCTGGCAGATATGCTGAAAGTTTCTTAACAATTTCAATTAAAGAAGATATGGAAAATGTATCGATTTCATTCATCAACGATACAAATATGCTTTCTGAAGAGGATATACCACATTTGTTTGATAGATTTTATATGCAGGATAGTTCACGAAATCAAGGTGGTACAGGCTTAGGATTGACAGTTGCAAAATCACTTGCAGAAGAAATGGAAGGAATATTGGATGTTACCATTGTTAATAAAGAAGCGCTAAACTCTAAAAAGGATAAATTAACTATATGCTTTGATTTGTGCATGAAAGCAAGGAGATATACATAAATGTTTCAGTTATCTAGATAAAAGGTTATTAACAAAGTGGAGATAATATCAAAAGCATAAGGGTTAAAGAAATCAATATAAGTACTTACTAAATTAATTCTATTATACTGCTATCTTTAAAAACATTACTATCAGGAGGAAAACATATAATGCAATGTAGTCTTAGGCAATCAGTTTGCAACAGATATGGAGGTTAACGTAAATGATAAAATCCAAATTGGAATAAAAGGAAAGATTTTAAGTTTTAAAGTTATTGGTATAATGAACAAGAATATGCTTAATGATGATAATAAAATATATATAAGCTTAAATTGTATGCAAAAGGCTGATTTGTTAAATGATGACAGTAGTAACTTGCAATATTTTATTAAATGTGATTCTAACGATGAAAAACAAATGATATATAACTTAAGTAAAAGATTAAAACAAGCACAAGTATTTAATTTGACAGATGCACTTAATGAATTAAGTGGATATATTCAAAATTTAGCATTTGTATTTATATTAATTTGTTGCATAAGTATATTTGCTGCAGTCTGCTTAATGGGTAATATATTTATGATTATAAACTATGAGAGGATTAAAGAATTTCTTGTGCTGAAAGTAGTTGGTGCTAAAAATAAAGATATAAGGGAAATTACAATTATTGAAGGGATTATAATAGGAGGACTATCTGGAGTTTTAGGTACGCTAATAAGTGAGATATTAGGCTGTATTATAATGAATAGTATGTTTTATTCAAAATACTATCCAAATATTTTTATAATATGTGGTATGATTTTTATAGCTTTGATAATAGCAATTATTTCATCTTTAGTTGTTATTGCTAACATGAAAATTGAAAATTACAGTGATATGTTTAGAATGGAATAATAGAAGTGTAGTGAAGAGATTAAATAATGTTATGCTAAAATTTATAGATTTCAAAGCAAATATATTTTATAGTATCTGAGAAAAATTTGTAAAAATTGTACAATTGCTAAAAAAGATATAAATTAAAAGAAGTTAGCATACTCCTTGAATTTGAGAGGGGGGACAATCTTTACGCAAAACAAATTTCTACGCGTATTAGTATCATTATATTATCACAACACATGTGGATACGGTAGTTCTTTTGTTCCAACAAAAGCCAAGTGATCGAATTGCAGTTGATTTGGATTTGGATGAGTTGGATGTTACGTCTGCTGAAACGAAAGCGACTTATGCTGAGATTAAGGATTATGTTTTGAAAGAGCATGGACTTAAGGTTTCTAATCTGTATATTTCACAGGTAAAAAGAAAATGTGGATTGGAAGTTGGGGAGAATTATAACCTGGCTAAGTCTGAAGATGCGAAGCAACCCAATTGTCCGGAAGAGAAGGAAAAGGCGAATGCGCAAGTTATATTTGATGAGCCAGAAGATGAAGGCTATCTTGTGAGATTGGCAAGAGAAGAGCCAGCAAATTATGTATCATATGCTTTGAAGCCGGATGGGTTGCAGGAGTATGTGGACGCGATGAATGTGTTTAATTAGTTTGTGAAAGAGTCAGTTGATATCAGCTGGCTCTTTTTAAAATTATGGATGAAATATATGGTATTTTTTTATATAATTAAAATGTAGGAGTTTAACATTAAATAGATCATAGATTGTGGGGGAAGTATATGATAAAAGTATTTTTAGTCCGACATGCAGAGCCTGAACATGATTGGGAAGATGATAGAACAAGACCATTAACTGCGGAAGGAAAAATGGATTCTAAGTCTGTGAAGAGTTTTTTGAAGGATAAAAAAATAGACTGTTTTTATAGTAGTCCATATTGCAAAGTTTATAATAAGAATGTAGGAAAAATATGAAATAAAAATGTCGTAAAACCTACATTCTTATTTTGTATTTATAGATATATATTGATACACTCTTTAAGGGGGTGAATCAGTATGAACTGCAACTTACAAGGAGAACTGACAATTATGGATAACTTTGATATTAAACCAAACTACGCAGCTCTCGGCAGAAAATATAGTATGGATTGGAGGACAGTTAAAAAATATCATGAAGGATATAAGGGAAAGCCTAAAAACAGGAATAAATCCAGCAGGCTTGATTCTTTTAAAAATGAAATTAAAGATAAACTCAAGATAAAGAGAGTAACAGTTAGAGGAGTCTATGAGTTTATGATAAAAAAATATGGTATCGCTAATATAGGATCTTACACAAATTTTATAGCTTATGTTAAAAAGCACAAGCTCAAAGATGGTAATAAATCAGAGGGGCATCCACGAGTTGAGACACTACCTGGTGTGCAAGCACAGGTAGATTGGAAGGAGGATATAACAATAGTCTCTAGATATAGAGAGATATTTATTATCAATGTATTTCATATGGTGTTAAGTTTTTCAAGATACAGTCATCTAGAATTATCAATACAGAAAAGAACAGATGATGTCTACAGAGGTATGATAAATAGTTTTGAGGCTTTTGGAGGAGTACCAGAAGAGATTCTTTTTGACAACATGTCAACAGTTGCTAATACTCATGGCAAGCATAAAAAGCCAACTACGGGGATATCAAAGCTAGCAAAAGATTTTAACTTTAAAATTAGGTTGTGTGCTACAAGAGCACCACAAACAAAGGGTTCTGTAGAAGCAAAAAACAAAGTAATAGATTGGATCAGACCTTATGAGGGAGAGTTTGAAGATTTAGGTGATCTTATCAAAATCATAAAAAATATAAATTCAGATATGAACATAAATGTTAATGAAGATATAGGAATATCTCCCACAGCATTATTCTACAAAGAAAAAGAGTATCTTCAATCATTGCCATCTCGTGCAATCATAGAACACTATCTGCGCCCAAACAGTTACCGTGTATCTAATGAAGCTCTAATACGATATGGTAATAGTAAATACTCTGTGGATTCAAAACTCATTAACGAGGAAGTAACCGTAGATACACTCGAAAATAACCTTTATATCTATTATAAAGGAAAACTTGTTACTTATCATCCACTTAGTGAAAAAAAGATTAATTATAAACCAGAACATTATGAAAATCTTATGAAAGGAAAAGTAAAAGATACCGATATGAGTGAAAGAGTAACAGAGAACTTAAGAATAATGGATGCATTGCTAGATATGCGCAAGGTTGAAGTATCTTCTATAGAGGCCACTAAGTCTGCAGATGCACTTATAGCGTATATAAATCAGAATAGCTGTGGCAGATGGGTTATAAATAATTATACACATCTTTCCGTTTCTGACAAACTTATATTTATAAAAAATATGAACAAGGTGCTGCCTTATGTAAAAAACAAAGATGCATTTATCGAAAGAATTAAATATTCCATGAAGGAAAACCTTTGCAAAACCATAGATTTTGACTGTTATGTCAATGATTTTATGGCTACTGCAGAATACGAATGTGTACTTTCAGATGAAGGCTATCAAATAATACATAAAAAGTATGAGGAAGAAATAAATCAATTTATAAAGGAAATGGGAGAACAATATACTGCCGAGAATGAGGCAGAAAATAATGATTTAGATTTCAGCTTAGATGCAGAAATCTCATGTAAGGAGGTTAAAGCTATTGAATAATTACAATGCTCTAATAAATAATCTTGAAGAGCTTGAATTAAACAGAATAATAGAAAATTTAGACAGTTACTTAGATTTTATAGCAGATGGCAGCAAAACAGCAGTAGATGCATTCTATGAATTAAGTATGATGGAAATAAAGTTCAGAAAAGAACAAGCTATAACCGGATGTGTAAAAGTTGCAAACTTTCCATTTATAAAAGAAATTAATGAGTTTGATTTCAGATTTCAGCCATCGATAGATAAAACTAAGATAATGGATTTGATGACACTTAGGTTTATAGAAAATAGTGAGAATATTATATTTTGTGGTACTCCTGGTGTCGGAAAAACTAATCTATCAGTATCAATAGGTATAGCTGCTGCAAAGCAAAGATACTGTGTTTACTTTATTACATTTCAAGATCTAATTTCACAGTTAAAGAAAGCTGCATCTGAAAATCGACTTGATGCACGAATAAAGTGGTTTTGCAGGTATAAACTTTTAATTATTGACGAACTTGGATATCAACGAATGGACACAGATTCAGCTAATCTGTTTTTCAACCTGATATCTAAGAGATATGAAAAATCTTCAACAATAATAACAACAAACAGTCCATTTTCAAAATGGGCAGATATTTTTCAAGAGCCTGTGCTTACTAATGCACTATTAGACCGTTTACTGCATCATTGCTCAGTTTTGAATATAAACGGTCCGTCATACAGACTTAAGGAACAGATGCAGCATATGACTGAAGATGCATCATAAAATACAAAATAAAAATGTAGGTTTTCATACATATTTATTTTGTATAAAACCTACATTTTTATATTGACTTTTGCAATATAAACGAAGTATCGATACAATTGCAGATAGTGCAACATATTTTGATAAGGAAATACACATCGATGAACGTTTCAGGGAAAGAGAAAAAGGACCAGATGGAAATAATCATGGGATGTTTCGGATGCGATGGGAAAATCATAATTTTCATGAAGAGGGTGGCGAATCCCTTGCAATGGTTCAGGAAAGAAATATTGCTGCTTTGACAGATATACTCATAGAAAATCAAAATAAGAGTGTGGATACATCAATTTTAATAGGAACTCATGGAACAGCATTAAGTACAATATTAAATTACTATGACAGAGAATATAACTGTGATTCGTTTTTAAGAATTATAGACTGGATGCCTTACATAATTCAGCTTGATTTTGATGGGGAAAACCTTGTGAGAAAACAGGAGCACTTTCACATAAAAAAAGAATTCAAAGGAAAAGCGTGGGCGGATAAACCGAAAGAGGAATCCATGATAGGTAAAGTGGTTACGGTTACCGTAGACAGACCACTTGGTTATTATCATCTGAAGCATAAGGATATGTATTATCCCATCAATTATGGCTACGTTGAGGGTATTATGGCTCCAGATGGCGAGGAACAAGATGCATATATTTTAGGAATCGATGTTCCAGTAGATGCATTTAGGGGAAAAATTATTGCCGTAGTACATAGAAATGATGATGTTGAAGATAAATGGGTGGTTTGCCCAGATAGTATGACATATTCTGAGGAAGAGATTCGGAAACAAATTGATTTTCAAGAGAAGTATTTTGATTCGTACATCAGAATGGAGTGATATTTATGATATTTGGAATGCCAACATTAATAGAATTAAATGGGTTAGAAGAAACCATGGTGTTATGTCAGGAATTAGGATTGCATTTTGTAGAACTAAATATGAATCTGCCTCAGTATCAGTTGAAAAATCTGGAAAAGCTAGAAGAACTGAAAGGATTAAAAGATAAGTATCAATTATTTTATACAATCCATTTAGATGAAAATCTGAATATTAGTGATTTTAATCCACTTGTGGCAAAAGCATATATGGAAACCGTGGAACGAACGATTCACGTAGCAAAGAAACTAGAGATGCCAATACTTAATATGCATATGAATCACGGGGTTCATTTTACATTGCCAGATAGAAAAGTGAAGCTATTTGAGACGTACAAGGATTCTTATCTTGAAAGTATAAGTATTTTCAGTGATATGTGTGAACAGACGATTGGTCATGACGATATCCATATTTGTATTGAGAATACAGATGGATTTACGGATTATGAAAAAGAGGCAATCGAACTGCTATTACAAAGTAATGTATTTGCATTAACATGGGATATAGGTCATTCAAATTCCTGTGATAACAAGGATGAAGCTTTTATTATAAAACACGAGAGACGGTTAGAACATTTTCATATTCATGATGGTAACAATAAGTCGGATCATTTGACACTTGGAACAGGTGAAATTGACCTCAATGGGCGGTTAAACTTAGCAAAGCTGCATAACTGTCGGTGTGTAGTAGAAACAAAAACAATTGATGCTTTAAGAAAATCAATACAGTGGATGAAAGCGAATAATTATTTGGAAGGATAAGATAATGTATGTTCATTTTGCCGGATAAAATTAAAAATATGATTGGAAATGAAAGCTTTTCCTATGATAATGTTGGCATGTCAGATTCAACAGTTATCATATTTGCTGATAAAATACTTAAAATACAAACTATAAGCGAAGAAGCAGAACATGAATATCAGATTATGGAATGGTTGCAAGATAAATTACCTGTGCCAAGGGTATTGGCGAGTGTTTAACTAATAAAGAAATGAATATAGATAACAAGGATTTCAGAAAGGAGTAATGAAGTGAAGATAAATGGTTATTATTCATCAGGTGAATTTGCAAAGCTAGCGGGTATAACAAAAAAAACTCTTCGCTATTACGATGAAAAGAATATTTTGAAACCTTCTTTACTTTCTGATTCAGGTGCGCGTTACTATACGAACAAGGACTTAGGAAGACTACAACAAATATTACTACTTAAGTATCTTGGATTTTCATTAAATGATATTAACTGATCTCAAATGTTGGAAATAATTAATTTAACTGGAATGAAAACTAGTTTAAGAAATCAATATAAGAATGCTTCAAATATCTTAGCAAGAATTCAACTACATAATAAGTATTCTCATAATCAGTATGGATGGTTTCCTTGGATATTTGAACAGCTAAAAATGCAAGATCATATGAAAATACTAGAGATTGGTTGTGGAGATGGATCTCTTTGGTTAGATTGTGACATTCCAAAAGAAATTTCAGTAACGCTTTCTGATATATCGAGTGGAATGATTCGAGATGTAAAACGTAGAATAGGTCGAGAAAGAAAACAATTTTCTTATGTAAGCTGTGATTGTCAGAAGTTGCCTTTTTTAGATTCAGAATTTGATTTGGTGATTGCAAATCATGTATTGTTTTATTGTGCAGATATCGAAAAAGCTTGTAATGAAATAGTTCGTGTGCTAAAGCCCAAAGGTAAGTTAATATCTGCAACTTACGGAAAAAAGCATATGAAAGAAATAAGCGAATTAGTAACTAAATTTGATGAACGAATTGTTCTTTCATCTGATCATTTATATGATCGCTATGGAAAAGAAAACGGTAGTGATATTCTAAAACCGAGATTTTCAAAAGTAGAGTGGAAACAATATGAGGACTCACTATTGGTAACAGAAGCAGAACCACTAATATCGTATATTTTATCCTGTCATGGAAATCAAAATCAGTTTATAGTAGATCAATACAATGATTTTAAAACATATGTTAAGCAGAAAACCTTGCTTGGATTTTATGTTACGAAAGATGCTGGGATTTTTGTAGCAAAAAAATAAAAAAGTACTTGAAGGTGCCCTAGGGGCATCTTTTATTATGTCTATAGGCACCTTATAATATATCGAATAGAGGAGGTGACAGCTGCTTGAAAAAGTAATGACAAAATTGAATAAAAAGAAACAAATTGAAGGGAGGTAACCCTGGTTTTTGTGGTAATTTGTGAATAAAAGGCAAGATAAAGGATAATACTATATGTGAAAAGTAAATATGTCGCAAAGACACGTAGTGAAAGTCGGACATATATATATAATTACTTTTTATAGGGATTGCTAACAGCTTTAACTCTGTTGTACTTGAATACCATAGTTATTCAAGGCTAACGAAAGTTTATGGAGTTTTAATACAAAAGTATTAACCCAAGTGGTTGAATCCTGTGACGCCACCACATTTATAATGTGAAAAATCGATTTGTCACGATTTTAGAAACCAGGAACACTATGGATGTTACAGTATTAGCAGATATACATGGAAATTTTGAAGCATTTCAAACGTGCATTCATTATGCATTGGTATGATAAATTATACTCAATTATGAAGCTATAGCAGTCTTTTTCAAATATATAGTGTGGTTATTATTATATCCTAATACTCCATATATGGTGGCAGGTTTTATTCATTATGATAAAACCGATTTTTCTATGAGTTCGTATGCCTATCCCAATATGTATGCATATGCAACAAGTATAGTAATTTGGATAAACACTATGTATGTTTTGATGGGTGTTGTTTTGAGCAATATTATAGGCATATTGTCCCTTAAGATAATTTATCATTTAATAGCATATAAAATAGGCAAGACTTTATCAAACATTGCTATACTCATCATTTCGCTACTTAGTGGATACGCTGTTTATATTGGAAAGTTCCTTAAGCTAAATTCTTGGGATGTTTTAAATCCAATTTCTTTTGTATCTAAACTTATCAATGGCACAAATGTATTTGCCATCCAGTTTTCTTTACTCATGGCTACGTATATTGTAGCAACGTTCTTTATTTTCATCATTATAACATCTGAGAAGCTTGGAAATCTTTGATATTACTTATCTGTGGACAGATAAAGATTGCTTGTATGCAGCTAAGGTAATATAAGGCAAAATAGTTATAAGTATCCATTTATTTTCATATAAATATGTGATGCATAACATAAAAACATGAAGTGATATGTGTAAAATCAGATATAATTTATTAAGATTTTTCTTATTAATTATATGGAGGCAATAAATTGAAAAGCAAAGAAACATGTCCTTTAGCACAGCATAAGGAATTATCAGCCTTTAGTTTAGTTAATGAAGCTATCCGAAGCATAAAAACAAGAGAAAATAGTAAGATAAATGCTATATGGCTAGAGGCTACAGGATGTTCTGGCAATATTATTTCTCTTTTAAATGCAACAAATCCTGATGTGACTTTTTTTCTTAGGGAAATGGTAAATCTAACCTATAACAATAGCATAATGGCAGAAGAAGGAGAAAGTGCTTTTGAACAGTTTTTAAGAACCTTGGAAACTGAATTTATTTTGCTAGTAGATGGAGCTGTAGCATTAAAAAATAATGGAAACTATAATATTGTAGCTAAATATAAAGATAAGGATATAACTGCTTTAGAGGCAGTTAAGATGGCGGGAGAAAGAGCTAAATATGTTTTGGCAGTAGGAACTTGTGCTTCTAGCGGAGGAATTTCAGCTGCTAGACCCAATCCTTCAGAATGCACTAATTTAAGTAATGTGCTAAAAAGAGAAGTAATTAATCTTCCTGGATGTCCTTGCAACCCAGCCTGGGTTATAGGAACTGTGGCCTATATAATTACTAAGGGGAAACCAGAAGTTGATAGTAGTAATAGGCCAATTTTATTTTATGGTGTTACAATTCATGACAGGTGTCCTAGAAGGTCATTCTTTAACAAAGGAATCTTTGCCAAAAACCTTGGTGAAGAAACCTGTATGTTTAAATTGGGCTGCAGGGGACCAATTACTAGAACCGACTGCCCAACTATGAAATGGAATGGTGGTGTCAATTGGCCTATTGGAGACAATACACCATGCATAGGCTGTGCTAATTTTGCTTTTCCAGATGGTATGGAACCATTTGTAAAATATTAAAAGGGCAATTTAGAATTGAAGGTGAATAAATGAGTAGAACGATAAAAGTAAATCCATTAACCCGTATTAGTGGTTTTATGGAAATAGAAGTGAAACTCCAAAATAACAAAGTAGTTGATGCTAAAAGTAGTGGACTATTATTTAGAGGATTTGAAAAAATGCTACTAGGACGGTCTCCTTTTGATGCTATTTATTTTACTGAGAGGATATGCGGAATTTGTTCAACAGCTCATTCAGTTGCATCAACGCTTGCACTTGAAGATGCACTAAGTGTATTTCCAAACGAAAATGGTAAAATGCTAAGAGACATTATTCATGGATGGGAGTTTATACAAAATCATATAAGACATTTTTATCTTTATACTTTGCCAGATTTTATAGTTACTCCAGAAATTCAGCCGGTGTCATCAGCAGGAGGATATGATTTAAGGCTGCCTAAAGCTTTAAACAAGAAAATTTCAGAGGATTACTTAGAGGCAATAAAGATTAGTAGATTAGCTCATCAAGGGTTGGCAGTGCTTGGAGGTAAGGCTCCACATAATCATGGAATTTTTGTTGGAGGGGTAACAGAAACCATAAATGCATCTAATCTCATTAATTTAAAATATTTAGTTTCCGAAACAAAAGCTTTTATAAATAATAGGATGTTGGAAGATGTAAATATTATTGCAGATTACTATGGAGATTATTTTAATATGGGTAAGGGATATGGAAATTTGATGACTTATGGGGTATTTGATACTTATAAGGATAATGAAGTTTTTTATGTAAAGCCAGCAGTTTTTATTAATAAAAATGTGTTACCCTTTGATAAAATGAAGATAACAGAAAATATATATAACTCGTGGTATATGGGTGAAACAGTTCAAAGTGATCCATTTGGCAATTTTACAGAAGATGATATGGATAAAGCTCCAGCTTATAGTTTTGTTAAAGCACCTCGCTACAATGGCAATTCTATGGAGGTAGGGCCCCTTGCCAGAATGATTTTAAGTAGCAATTATCCTAACAGAATATCTATGATGGATAGGACGATTGCAAGAGTTTTAGAGACTAAAAAGATAATAGATATAATTGGAGAGCTTTTAGAAAGAGTTAGTTTTGAACCAGTAGTACAAAGACAATATGAGATTCCAGAAAGTAGAAGAGGAGGTGGGCTTATAGATACTACAAGAGGCTCATTAGCTCACTGGGTTTCAATTGAAAAAAAGGTGATAAATCATTACAATATTATTACTCCAAGTGGCTGGAACTGTTCTCCTACAGATTCAAAAGAAGTAAGGGGAGCAATAGAACAGTCACTTATAGGTACTGAAATTCAAAATCCAGAGCAGCCTGTGGAAATAGGAAGAATTGTAAGATCATTTGACCCATGCATATCTTGTGCTACACATATTGTTAGTGATAGGTTTAAGCCCATGGAAATAATAATATGTCCATAAAAGTAATAGCAATCGGAAACAGATTAATGGGTGATGATGGAGTGGCTATTCATGTAATTAAAAAACTAAGTAAAAATTTAGAGGAAAGTGGTATTAAGGTAATTATCGGTGAGGTAGACTTTCAGTATTGTCTTGGCAAAATTGAAGAAGGGGACTATATAATTATAATTGATGCAACCTTGTTTGGCATTGAACCGGGAACGGTAACGGTTAATTGTTTAAAGGATATTTATAGGTTAAATCATGATCATAGCATGTTTTCTCAACACGGGTATAGCCTTATAAAAGCTCTTGAAAGCTACAAGGCAGTTGAAGGAGTAATAGTTGGGATAGAAGGTAAAAGTTTTGATTTTAATTTATCCTTGAGCAGGGATATTGAAGCTGCTTTTCATAATATTTGCTGTAAGGTGTATGAAACAATATGGAGCAGTGTAAATAACAGCTACTTTTAATCAGTATTATACAAAAAAATGTACTTGTCATATGAGTATCAAAGCATGTTCCAAAGTTTTATTACGAGTTATCCTTATTTATTTTAAAGGATTCTTTAGAATCCGAATTATTTAGAAAAGCTGACAAATGTGATGGAATTGGAATCTCGGGGTCAACTGTAATGGTATTAATATAAATATTTGTATATGCATCCCTGAACTTACTTGGTGTAATTCCCTCATAGCTTTTGAACAATTTCATAAAATACTTTTCATCTTTAAAATTTAATTCGTAGGAAATTTCTTTAATGGACTTACTGGTTGTTGATAATAGCTCTTTTGCTTTATTTAGCTTTAAAGTGTTTATATATTTGATTGTACTCATTCCAATATTTTTCTTGAAAAGACGGGTTAAATGATCAGCATTAAATGAAAATGTGTCGGCTATTTCTTGAACACTTAAGTTTTGATAAATATTGACCCGAATCCATTCTAAAATTTGAGCAAACTTATAAGAATTTTCATTGGGATTGATGGTACTGTGTAGTAGCTGCTTATTATATTGGTCTGTTAGTTCAATTAATAGTTCAGTAACAGCATAATCAACAGAAAATGTACTATAGTAAGAACCATTGGCAATGTCTAAAACTTGCTTCATCAAAATAAAAGGCTTATCAGTATGAGTAACACGAAAAAAGATTGGCAAGAATATGGCATTATTGATCTCATCCTTATGTACATTAATTTTTGAAGCCATTAAATAATTAATCAATTTTTCCTTGGAAAATGTTGTTGCATCCATTCGTGGGAAAAAATGCAACCAAAAGAAACTGGCACCTTTTC
>JAJYBA010000119.1 GCA_021779235.1 Bacillota bacterium | reverse complement strand
AGCTAGAATGAGAGTTGCATTAACAGGTCTTACCATGGCAGAACATTTTAGGGATCAAGGCCAAGATGTACTGTTATTTATAGATAATATATTTAGATTTTCACAAGCCGGTTCAGAGGTATCTGCTCTTTTAGGTAGAATACCAAGTGCTGTTGGATATCAGCCTACACTTGCTACAGAGATGGGTGCGCTTCAAGAGAGAATTACATCTACAAAGCAAGGATCTATTACTTCTGTTCAAGCTGTATACGTACCAGCCGATGATTTAACAGATCCAGCTCCGGCTACTACATTTAGCCATCTTGATGCTACTACAGTGCTTTCTAGAGGGATAGTTGAACTTGGTATTTATCCAGCAGTAGACCCACTAGACTCTACTTCAAGGATGCTTGACCCTAGAATAATTGGTCAAGAGCACTATGATGTTACAATAAGGGTAAAACATATTCTTGAAAGATATAAAGAACTCCAAGATATTATTGCTATACTAGGACTAGATGAATTGTCTGAAGAGGATAAAATAATAGTACTAAGAGCCCGAAAGGTTCAAAGATTCTTATCACAACCATTTACTGTAGCTGAACAATTTACTGGAATGAAAGGTAAATTTGTGCCAGTAAAAGAAACTATAAGAGGATTTAAAGAAATTCTTGAAGGGAAACATGACAAATTACCTGAAGCAGCCTTTTTGTTTGTTGGTTCTATAGAAGAGGCAATAGAAAAAGCAAAATCTATGGCTAGTGAATAAGATAGTGTCATAAAAATAACCTTTAATTAATTTTTAAGAATATGTGCGTAGAAATGGAAGTGTTTTTATATGGAAAATCATATAAAGCTTACTATACTCACTCCAGAAAAGGAGTTTTATAGTGGTGAAATCCTGAGCTTGTATACTGAAAGCAATGAAGGTAGATTTGGTATTCTCGCAAATCATGTTCCTCTGATATCTCCATTAAAGCCATCTGCTACAACATTTACAGAGTTAAATGGTAAAGAGTTAAAAGCCTTTACATCAACGGGGATTTTGAGAGTGCATCAGGGTGAAGTGGAAATGTTATGCAGTGCTTGTGAATGGCCAGAGGATATAGATTCTGAAAGAGCAAGACGGGCTAAAGAAAGAGCAGAAGAAAGATTACTTCATAAGGATGGAGTTGACCTTAAAAGAGCAGAGAATGCTGTTTTAAGATCGCTTATGAGAATGAAGATAAAAGGTTAGGTATTATAAAATGGAGATATTAATTTATCTCTATTTTTTTTGCGTAGAAATCAACTAAGATGAATTAATTAAAGACTTTGGAATTATCTTAAAATGTCGTTAAATTCTTTTAATCACATTTTCATTAAAATTTTATATATTAATAATATAAAGAATAGATATATTTTAAAAATCAATTCTTACAATACCCCTATCTATATAATGAATCAAATAGCCCTCTTCACATTTGTGCTGGGGGATGATTTTATTAATAGCATGAATATTAAAAAATCATTATTTATAGAATAAAAAAATAAATTATGGTCAAGAATCTAATTGAAGGATAGGGGGATTAAAATGAAAAGAAAAAGTATTGCACTTTTGTGCATAGTATTAAGCTTGATTATTTTACAAATTAATGTTAGATTCTCAAATGCACAGGAGGAAGTTAATTTATTTGACGAAATATTACTTGCAACAAAAAGTAAAACTGTAGAATACGGATTGAAGACATGTTTCAAAACTGAGGAAGAGCCGAAAGCGGTTTGTAACTATTTAATTCGGACTTTGGGATTTAATAACAAAGAAATAAAATTAGATAGTTCTGAGAATGAAGATTCCTATTGTATAGAGTTTTCAGGTAAAAGTGTTCAAGGATATATAGAGGCCTTAAAATACAATAATGAGGATGTTATAACGATAAACATAAGCGAGACTGGTAATGAAAATGGACTAGTATCCCTTAAAAATAAGGTTAGCGATAGTATTGGATATAGAGGTAAAGATATTAGATATTTTCAATACTTAAAGGCAGAAATGAATAAGATTCATACAAATGTAGAGGTAGAAGATATTTATGGTGTTAATGAGAGGATAATAAAAATTTTAAAATCTCATGGAACTGAAAATATTGAGACTGTGAGTATAAATAATGGACTAAGCACTATTGCATATACGAAAAAATACGATGAGAAGGTAAATAATAACAAGTTATTTGATTTTAATTATGCTGTATGTAATTATTCATCTGGAAGGTACATTATTATTGGTACACCTGAAATAATTACAACTTATTAAAAATTAACAATATAATGGAGGAAAAAAATGGATAAATTAATTATAAAAGGTGGGAAAAAATTAGAAGGTGAAGTGAATATTAGTTCAGCTAAAAATTCAGTCCTTCCTATACTTGCAGCAACAATATTAAATGGTAATAGTTGTACAATTGAAAATGCACCTATGCTTGAAGATGTATTTGTAATTTGTGAAGTGTTGAAATCTCTTAAAGCGGATGTTAGTATAGATAAACTTAATAAAAGGGTGAAAATCAATACTGCTAATTTATTTGACAATGAGGCTAATGATGAGTTAGTCAGAAAAATGAGAGCATCTTTTTTAATAATGGGTCCCATGCTTGGAAGATTCGGAAACTTCAAAATCTCTTTGCCGGGTGGATGCAATATTGGAACTCGGCCAATTGATCTTCATTTAAAAGGATTATCAGCTTTAGGCGCAGAAGTATCAGTAGGTCACGGGTATGTGGAAGCAAAAGCAAAAAAACTAAAAGGTAACAACATATATTTAGATTATCCTTCAGTAGGTGCTACAGAAAATATAATGATGGCGGCAACTTTAGCTGAGGGAGAAACAATAATAGAAAATGCGGCAGAAGAACCAGAAATCGTAGATTTGGCAAGGTTTTTAAAGGCTATGGGAGCGCAAATACGAGGAGAAGGAACAGACACCATAAGAATTTTAGGAGTTAAAGATTTTAAGGAAGTTGTTTATAAACCCATATATGATAGGATAGAAGCGGGGACATTTATGATAACTGCTGCAATAACAAAAAGCATGTTTAAAATTAATGGCATTGATGAGGTTCATTTAAAACCAATTATAGCAAAGCTTACAGAAATGGGAGTAGCAATAGAGATTAATAAGAATAGTATAATTGTTGATGGTAGGAAAAAGTTAAATCCGGTAGATATAAAAACTATGCCATACCCAGGATTCCCAACAGATATGCAAGCTCAGATGATGAGCTTATTATGTACAGTAAAAGGTACAAGTATAATTACAGAAACTATTTTTGAAAATAGATTTATGCATGCCGTAGAATTAAAAAGAATGGGAGCAAATATAAAAATAGATGGTAGAAGTGCTGTAATAGAAGGTATAGACACGTTTACAGGTTCAGAAGTTAAAGCTACAGATTTAAGAGCAGGGGCAGCACTAATATTAGCAGGACTTACAGCAGAGGGAAGAACTACAATAAACGATATATACCATATTGATAGAGGGTATGTCTCTATTGAAAAGAAATTAAAGGCTCTAGGAGCAGACATAGAAAGAGTTAGTTCTCGTAAATAATAGGAAAATTTAAAGAATTGAAATATATAATCGATTAATATATTTCAATTCTTTTTTATTATAATTAAAACTTAATTATATTTTTTACATAGGAAATTAATCAGTTGAAAAAGTAATATTATTTATAGTTGTTTAATATGTATAAAGTAAAATTTATTTTATAACGAGAGGAGAAAAAAATGAGAAGAGTTTTTATTACAGTACATTTGAAAAACATCCTTCTATTAATCACTGCATTTACTGCATTTATAGTTATAACCTCTATTTTAATAGTTGGGGTAGGAGATAATAAAAGCTTGAATAAAAATAAAAACTCGGTAATTAAGCCAGAAGAATATGAAAAGCTTATTAAGAATGGTTTGTTACCAAGAATTTCTAAGGTCAAAGTCTTCATATCAAAAGAAAACACTATAAAAGAGCTTAATTTAGAAGAATATGTTACTGGTGTTGTTGCTGCGGAAATGCCTGCTGAGTTTGATGTAGAAGCTTTAAAAGCACAAGCAGTAGCGGCTAGGACTTATGCTTTGGCTCATGTTACCGAACTAGGTGGAGCGCTGTGCAAAAATGGGAATGGTGCCAATTTGTGCGATACAGTCCATTGTCAAGCTTATATGACTAAAGAAGAACGTATAAAATTATGGCCTAAAAGCTCAGGTGAGAAATATTGGGATAAGATTGAAATGGCGGTTAAAAGCACACAGGGACAAGTGCTAACATATAACAATAGCTTGGTAATGGAGCCTTATTATTTTGCAACTAGCAGTGGGAAAACGGAAAATTCTGAGGAGGTATTTAGTAATAGTATACCTTATCTAAGGAGTGTAGAAAGCTTAGGTGAAGAAAGAGCACCAAAGTTTAAGAGTAGTAAAATTTTTAAGTATAAGGAGCTAAGTGAGATTATAAATAAGAATTATAATAATGCTAAGGTAACCTCAGCTAGCATTAAAAAACAAATAACGATACTTGAAAGGACTGAAGCTGGAAGTGTTAAGAATATTAAGGTGGGGAGTATAACAATGACAGGTAGTAAATTTAGAACTATGTTAGGTTTAAACTCATCAAATTTTGAAATAAAGTTTAATTCAAATGATGTAGAAATAGATTGCAGTGGGTACGGTCATGGTGTAGGAATGAGTCAATGGGGTGCAGATGCTATGGCAAAGGAAGGCAAAAATTATATTGAAATATTAAACCATTATTATCAAGGAACGGCTATATCCAAATGAGAAGGCTGTATTTATATTCTTAAGTCCTGATTGTATTGTTAAGCTGGGTACTCTCTATAAGGAAGGAGTAATCAGCTTTATTTTTTATGGAAATAAACTTTTAGGGTTACTGTCATTTCAGAAGAAAAGTGCCTGCTCCTTTAAGGTATGTTGACTACTTCAGAGAAAAAGAAAGCTTCAGTGGCAGCCTAAATCTCGTGCTGAAGTCGTTTATATTGTGGCATTGATAATTACGAACAGCTATGAAGACGATGATTTAAACAAAATTAAAAGCGAATGATTTGAAATGCAGTATGTATTTTGAATTGAAGAATGGAAATATGAAAAAAATGTAATAAAAATGTGGAATAAGTGGAAATAAATTTTATAAAATATGTATGTTTTAATACATTATGGACAAAAATACAAATGGAGGTGTTTGTATGGATAAGAAAGCAAACAATAAGACATTAAACTTTTTCAAGAAGGAGGGCTT
>JAJYBA010000118.1 GCA_021779235.1 Bacillota bacterium | reverse complement strand
ATTGAGGATAGTGTAAAGGATAAAAATAAAGAGCTTTACGAGAAAGTAGAGACTCCTCTTGGAATAATAAATGCAGCAATAAAGCTTAAGCCACTGGACACAAAAACTTTAACCTCAGCTATAGATTCATTAGATAACATTCTTTCTGAAGTTCAAAAACTAAAATAATTGATATTTCAAAAACTCCTCTTTTGAGGAGTTTTAACTTTTCATAAAGCGTTCTCAATATGGTTGCAATTTAATAATTGTATAAAGTTTAATTAATAATTTATAAGAAGTAGCATTATGTGACTAACAAGTAAGTCATATAATGAACCCATTGTCCTAAATTGGTCTGTCTTTTTTATTATTCAATGTTAGTTTTATTCATATATAATTGTAGTAAACATTACACTATATTATATGCAGTTAGTATTAAATAGGCTCAATTTTAGTATAAAGATTCTTAGTTTTTCACATAACATGTTTCGTAGGAAAAATTAGATATGTAAAGGCGTTCTTAAAATGGGATAGCAACAAATTCAATAAATAAATACCAATCATGCATTGATGAATGTAATAGGTGTACTCAAACATGTGAAATGTTTAAAGATGAACTTTGTAAAAAATGTGTAGTAGAATATCATAAATGTGCAGGTGAGTGTAGAAAAATGGATGATGAGCTGTTCTCTCCAACCTTTGTGGCTTTCATATGAAAGGTGCCAAACTGGGTTACTGTTCCACTAGAAACATCATCCCCCACACCTTTATCAACTGGTAGAGATTCTCCTGTTATAACTGATTGATTGGTGGAGGTTTTAACAATGACCGATATTGGAGTAAAGAAATACTTCATAATAATGAAAATGCGTTTTCCATATACTGTATTTATAAAAATCAAGTTTCTTTTTACTAACTTTTGGACACTATAACTATATTATAAATACTATATAGGGAGTGAACATTATGGTGAAATTTAATGCAAAACAATTAATTATATCTACAGTATTTATTCAACTGTTACTTTTTAGTGGTTGTAGAACAAATGCTACCAATTACAAAGAGAATAATCTAAAACAAGGTAAGAACACTATGGTGGAGAATAAAGCTATTAATACTTACTCAATAGTTACAAAGAACACCAGTAGAATCTTAGGTAATAATGCTGAGGGAATTTCCCTATCTACCGCTTGTATGATATGGCCTGCAACTGAAACTGGCAACAAACCCAAAATAGTATTAATTGCCCCAAGTGAAAGCTGGCAGGTGCAATTGATAGCTGCTGATTTAATACATCATCCCAGTGACGGACCTTTATTAGTAACAAGTAAAGAAAACATATCAGAGGCAGTATTTAGTGAATTATCTCGTTTAAATCCTCTTGGCAGCAGTGATGGCACAAAAGTAATTGCTATAGGTATGAGCGATAATGCTGGTAAGCAGTTAAAGGATAAAGGTTATAAAATTCATGAGATAAAAGGAGATAATATTTATAAGCTTGCAGAAGATATTGATGCGTACTATTCATCTATTGCTGGTAAAGTACCCAATTCAGTAATTGTGGCTTCCTCTGAACAACTTGAATATACGTTACCAGCAGGTAATTGGATTGCTCATATGCCTGAACCACTTCTTTATGTAACAAAAAATAATATTCCACCTGAAACTAGAAGCGCCCTAAAAAAACGCAATGCTAGTGCTAATATTTATCTTCTTGGACCGTCATCAATAGTTGATAAGAATGTTGAGACAGAGCTGCAGAAGTATGGAAAAGTTACTCGTATCGCTGGAGATACACCCTATGCTAATGCCATTGCCTTTTCAAAGTTCAAGGATAATGCAACAGACTTTGGATGGGGTATAACCATGCCTGGACATGGATTATTATTAGTCAGCAAAGCCCAGGCAAAAGAATGCATAGCTGCTGTTGCATTTTCGCACCGTGGAAAACATGCACCACTTCTCATTACAGATAGTAATAAAGCTCCTCAGGAGCTATTAAATTACTTAAAACAACTTAAGCCACACTTTGATAAGAGTCCTACAGAAGGCCCTTATACCCACTTATTCATAGCTGGAGATAATCCATGGATTTCCCAAGAACAACAAGGTAATCTGGATAACTTAATAGAAATTGAACCTGCAAATGGTGAAGGTGGAAGTTCACGAAATAAGATGAATCACTAAAAATATATTAGATAGTATAAAAAACCACATTCCTATTTAGTATAGAAATGTGGTTTTTTATAGTTTATTTTTTTAAGTGATATCCATCTAATGGGGTTCAGTTCAAATTAAATTATTTTGAGAAATACCTTTCTTTAATTAAATTACTTTTTTAGATATTTTTCTCGAATTTTTTCTAAATCTGTAGTCTTTAAGTCGTTAACTACATCAATTATTCCTAGAACAGCATTATCTTTAACAATTCCCAAAGTACCGATTTTTTTAGGGCTAAATTCTACTTCATTCACACCTTTTTTTGCAGTAAATGAAGTAACTTCTTCTGCAGTAGTTGCATCCACAATAGAATATTTACCCTCAGCGTTGTCAAAATTGGTTAAATCAAGGGTTAACTTTGTATCTAGACTATTGCCTGTAACTATTATTAGAGGCTTTAATTCATAACCAATGCCTTTAAATTTAGCACTTTGATACTGTCCAGAAGCTATAGCTTTGTTTATTAAAGTTTCTGTTGTAACTAAACTTATGTCGTTACCATAAATGCTGGGCTTAACTGGCTTATCCGAACTCTCATTTACTGGCCCTGCACAGCAGCTTGGGCCTGTGCTTGCTGGGGGTAAAGATGAATCATTTTTTGAGGTGTCTACTGTATCAAGTTTATCTACAACCTTAATTACTCCCCTTATCATCCCCATCCAGCAGCTAAAGTTTATGTCCTTATCTCCTGGAGTAAATTCTATAACATTTTCACCACTTTTTAGTTTCTGCTCAATATTCAGTGATTGGGCTACAATTGAATTATTGCAAGAATTTAATTCTTTTCCATTGATTACCCATTTAACAGGTATTCCTTTTTGAACATAGAAGGCATTAGGAGTATAACCGTTGTTATCAGCTGTCATATTTATAACTTGAACTCCATCCTGCACAGTAGCCTTAGCAACGTTTGGATTAGTAGTACCATTAGTATTTCCACCTAGACCACCAATTGGAGTATTCGCTAAGGCTGTAAATGGATTAGCATTTATTCCAGCTAGTGCTAGTCCTCTATTTCCCATAATAAGACCAAGAACTATTATAAGAACACCACTAACTTTAAGAATCTTCTTTGTATAACCTTTGCTAAGTAAACCGGATGCTGCTCCAAAGGTTAACATAAGTGGAACTGTTCCAATTGCAAACATAAACATGGATAAGGCACCCTTTGTTGCGCTACCTGTTCCAAGAGCAAAAAGCTGCATGGTTTGAAGTGGACCACAGGGCATAAGTCCATTTAAAACTCCCACAATAAATGGAGAGCCAGATTTATTTTTAGCTTTACATACAGAATGTGGAAGTTTAATATTAAATTTTCTAAAGGCACTAAAGCCTGCCATGTTAAAGCCCATAATAATCATAAATGCTCCAGCGAAAATTTGCATTCCTGCTTTTGCTGTAATTGAAAGTGAAAATACAGAGCCAAGAGCGCCAATTATACCTCCAAGGATTGTATAAGATACAACTCTCCCTAAATTATATAAAAGTGCTGGCATAATAGCGTCAAACTTATTGTTGCTTTCTTTTGATATACTTTGTGAAATCATAATTCCACCACACATACCAACGCAGTGTATGGAAGTAAGAATTCCAACTACAAAAAGAACAGCATAGGAGGCATTATTCAGCCTTGCGTCCATATCAAAACCACTAGTTTTTAACCCAAGTAGCACTATAACAGCTACTATTATGAGGATTCCTATAAATTTATAATCTTTAGGGGCTTGGATACTGTAACCAGCACTTGTGATAGCGGCTTTAATTTTACTCAAATTACAAAGTTCATCATCATATTCGATTTCGGCAAACTGACCACTATAGCTTGTCTTAACATTTAATACTCCATCTAGCTTATTTATAGCTTTTTCAACTCGATTTTCACAAGATGTACAGGTCATATTGTACACCTTAATGGTTTCTCTTCTAATACTCATAAACTCCCTCCAATGTGCATGTATTTGTAATAAGTATATAAAATAGGTGTGTTGATTTTATGAAGAAGAAAGACTATTAAGCAAATAAAATATTAATAATTCAATGAGATTATATTACATAATAGTTATAATTTTATAATTACAATTTGGCTGATCATTTAATATATATGTTTCTTATTACCTCTGAATCTGCATCCTTTAAACTATCAAGAACTTCAATTATAAATATAGTCTTGTCAGGTTTTAATATAGCATATCCACTTGATTCTTTGAAGATGTAATCTATACTTACTGTACATTTTTTACCCACCTTCTCTACTACTTATGTAAATAGTATAGTGATAGGATCACTATGGATTTTATAACAAACACATGAAAAAATATGAAGAAAATATTAGATTAAAACTAGTAAATTAAAGGAGTATATAGTATGAAAGAATTATTTAGTATAGGTCCTATTCATGTGTATTTTTAGGGGCTTATGATTGCAATTGGTATAATCACAGCTGTATTCTTTGCAGAGTGGCAGGCTAATAAGAAAGGTATTAAAGAGGATATCATGTTTAACTTAGCAATTGTTGGGGTAATAGGTGGTATAGTTGGCTGTGATGTATTTGGTAAGGCAATGACCAATGTTATGTCTTGGGGGATTAGTGTAAGTGGAATAACGGCATTTAGTAATAAGCATATAAAAATTCCTGTAAAATAAAATACGTCAAAAATACCTACTATTTTATTTAAGGTTCTTAAGCCGCCTCTTTGAATTTTATTATAAATAATAAAAAATTCAGTGATTGTTAATGTTTCTGCCATTATAACTGGTAACGCCATAAATATTATTAGATTCCAAGGCTGATTCTCAGCTAACAGTGACATGTAATGAGTCATATTCATAAATAAACTCCTCCTTTTAGCTTGATTATAAAGAAAATTTATGTAGATTTATAAAAATTTATAGTGAGGGACAGTTAATAACCATTTTATTTGAAAATACAACGATAACTGTATTACCTTCATAATTGCTCCACAATTGAGTAGTAGGATAAATATATAAAGAAAAACAATTAGGAGTGATATTAAATGAAAAAGAAAGTTATGATTTTAATAATGGCGAGTGTATTAACAGTAGGCAGTATTTCAATAGCATA
>JAJYBA010000008.1 GCA_021779235.1 Bacillota bacterium | reverse complement strand
TACAAAAGTATGTGTAACTTTTCCAGAGGCACTAAATGAAATAAAAAATGGAAAAGGAGTAGTAACTGGTAATCCTATACGACACGAATTATTCGAAGGAAGCAAAATAAAAGCCAACGAAATATGTGGCTTTAAAAATAAAAAGCCAATCTTAATGATTATTGGTGGTAGCTTAGGTTCAAAAGTTATAAATGAGGCCATACGAACTAAGCTTGAAAAATTGATTCAAGAGTACAATATTATTCATATTTGTGGAAGCGGTAATATCGATAAATCATTAGAGCATAGAGAGGGTTATAAGCAATTTGAATATGTAAAGGATGAATTACCTCATTTACTAGCTGGCGCAGATCTTGTGGTGTCAAGGGCGGGAGCAAATGTGATTTTTGAACTCTTGGCATTAAGAAAACCGAATTTATTAATTCCCTTATCAGCTAAAGCCAGCAGAGGGGATCAAATACTTAATGCAAGATCTTTTGAGAAAAGTGGATATAGTATGGTTCTTCAAGACGAGGAGTTAACTCCTGAAAATTTAGAAATAAAGATTAAAGAATTGTATAATGATAGATATGAGTATATTAAAAATATGGATTGCAGCAACACTGAAAAAAGCATTGATTTAATAGTGGAATTAATAGAAAAATATAGGAAAAGATGAAGAAATGAATGTTTCTTCATCTTTTTTTATTGCATTACAAAAAAATTAGCCATTACCTGCAACACTGAAATATAATATTTAAAATAATATTTTTCATATAAAAAAAACAAAAAAGGTGTAAACTGTAATTATAAGAATATTTCCTTATTTATTATCAAAAAATAGAATAATATTTTTAATATCGCAAATTATAGGAGGAATAAAATGGAGCTTCAATTTTTAGGTGCAGCAGAGTGTGTTACAGGGTCATGTCATATGCTAAAGATACGAGACAAAACTATTTTGTTAGATTGTGGATTATATCAAGGAAAAGACCAAGACCAGGGCAAAAATGAAAAATTTCAATTTAACCCTAAGGATATTGATTTAGTAATATTATCTCATGCCCACATAGATCATAGTGGTAGAATTCCATTTCTATATAAGAATGGATTTAAAGGCGAAATACTTTGTACAAAAGCTACAATGGAATTATGTGAGGTCATGCTTCCTGATAGTGGGCACATTCAAGAAATGGAGGTTGAATGGAAAAACAGAAAGCGCAAAAGAAAAGGATTGCTGCCTGAAGAGTCTTTATATTCTTCAAAAGTTGCAGAAGAATGCTTGAAACTTTTTAAAAGTTATTCTTATGATGAGAAAATAAAACCTTTTGATGGTTTAACAATTACCTTTAAGGATGCTGGACATTTATTAGGTTCAGCTATTATAGAACTTGAATTGGAAGAAGAACAGGGAACTCCTATAAAACTCGTTTATAGTGGTGACTTAGGCAATTTTAATATTCCTCTTATAAATGATCCTACATTTATAGATAAAGCAGACTATGTAATTATGGAAACTACTTATGGAGATAAAGTACATAATAATTTCAAAGATGTATTAAAAGAATTAGCAAGTATAGTAAAGGAAACTTTTGCTAGAGGAGGAAATGTTATAATTCCATCCTTTGCAGTAGGTAGAACCCAAGAAGTTTTATATGCGCTTAATAAGTATTTTGAAGAGGATATGGTTAAAAACTGCAGTGTATATGTTGATAGCCCTCTTGCAGAAAAAGCAACAAAAATCTTTGAAAATAACAGAGAAGTTTTTGATGCTGAGGCGAAAGAACTAGAAAAACATGATAAAAATATACTTGATTTTCAGGGGTTAAATTTTACTCATTCCGCTGAGGAATCTATGAAACTCAATGAGATACAAAAGGGGATAGTAATAATATCTACTAGCGGAATGTGTGATGCAGGTAGAATAAAACATCATTTGAAACATAATTTATGGAGAAAAGAAAATTCCGTAGTATTTGTAGGATATCAAGCGGAGGGAACTCTGGGTCGCGAAATTTTAGACGGAAATAAAATGGTCAGAATTTTTGGAGAAGATATTGCGGTTAGCGCATCAATATATAATTTGCAAGGTCTTTCCGGCCATGCAGATAGAAACGGTCTAATTAATTGGATAGAAAATATTAAGATAAAACCTAAACAAGTTTTTCTTGTACACGGCGACATAAATAGTCAAAAAAGCTTCAAGGAACTATTAGATTCAAAAAAATATCAATCTGTAATTGTTAAGAGTAAAGAAAAATATAAGCTAGAAAATTGAATAAGTTTCCAAAGTGATTTGACAAAAAACAATAATTATTTGTTAGACTTTATATATTCATATGTATAAATATATAGTAGTATTTTAATACAATTTAGATATTTTTTACTTTGAAAAGAAAATCCTAAAGGATATTGTATTATTTATAACAAAAAACTTGAATGTTTTTCATTTTGATGTATAATTAGGGGGTAATAAAAACCATCTATTAATTATGGAAATATGTAATGCTATGGAATAAAGAGATAATTTGTAAATTACGTAGTTTGTAAAAGTTTATCATGTCTAGCGAACACTGAGAAGTGTTCGTTAGTTTTGCATAAAATTCATTAAAAAGCTATTATTTTTAAGTGTAGAGTTATTTTAATACAATAGTCTTGTCGGCGATTTGGATAAAAGCTTTTCATATGGTTAAACTAAGCAGATAAGCGTATAAAAATAGCTTTATGAAGCTTTTAAACACCTTTTTATAATATTATTAAAGAAAGAAGGTTTATTAAATGAGAAAAATGAAAACTATGGACGGGAATGCAGCAGCAGCACACGTTGCTTATGCTTATACCGATGTGGCAGCAATTTACCCAATAACACCATCTTCAAACATGGCAGAATATTGTGATGAATTAGCAGCTAAAGGAACAAAAAATGTATTTGGTCAAAAGGTTAGAATTATGGAAATGCAATCAGAAGCGGGAGCAGCAGGAGCAGTTCATGGTTCATTGCAAACAGGAGCTTTAACTTCAACTTTTACTTGTTCTCAAGGATTATTATTAATGATTCCAAATATGTACAAAATAGCAGGAGAACTTTTACCTGGAGTATTCCATGTAAGCGCTAGAGCAATAACTTCTCACGCACTTAATATTTTTGGAGATCATCAAGATGTAATGGCTACAAGACAAACAGGATTTGCTTTACTTGCGTCTGGTAGTGTACAAGAAGTTATGGACCTTTCACCAGTTGCTCACTTAACAGCTATTGAAGGAAGAATTCCTTTCGTAAACTTCTTTGACGGATTTAGAACTTCTCATGAAATTCAAAAAATAGAGGCTTGGGATTATGAAACTCTTGGAAGTCTTTTAAATGAAGAAGCATTAGAAGCATTTAGAAATAATGCACTAAATCCAGAACACCCTGTAACTCGTGGAACAGCGCAAAACCCAGATATTTATTTCCAAGGGAAAGAAGCTTCAAACTCATTCTACAATGCTCTTCCAGAAAAAGTTGAAACATATATGGGAAAAATAAATTCATTAATCGGAACTGACTACCATTTATTTAACTACTATGGTGCACCTGATGCAGATAGAATGATAATTGCAATGGGTTCAGTTTGTGATACAATCGAAGAAACTATAGATTACTTAAATGCAAAAGGAGAAAAGGTTGGAGTACTTAAAGTACATCTTTACAGACCATTCTCATTAGACCATTTCTTTAAATACATACCTACTACAGTTAAAAAGATATCTGTATTAGATAGAACAAAAGAGCCAGGTTCAATTGGAGAACCATTATTCCAAGATGTTAGAAATGCTTATTTTGAAAAAGAAAACAGACCAGTTATAGTTGGTGGAAGATATGGACTTGGTTCAAAAGATACTACTCCAGCTCAAATTGTTGCTGTATTTGAAGCATTAAAAGCAGATTGTCCTAAAAATGGATTTACTATAGGTATAATAGATGATGTTACTAGTACATCACTTACAACTGGAGAAACTATAACAACAACTCCAGAAGGAACTATAGAATGTAAATTCTGGGGACTAGGATCAGATGGTACTGTTGGAGCTAACAAGAGTGCTATAAAAATCATAGGAAACCATACTGATATGTTTGCTCAAGCATACTTTGCATATGATTCTAAAAAATCAGGTGGAATCACAGTTTCTCACTTAAGATTTGGTAAGAAAGCTATAAAATCAACATATTTAATTAGCTCTGCAAACTATGTTGCTTGTCATAATCAATCTTATGTAAATAAATATGATGTTTTAAAAGGAATTAAAGATAATGGAACATTCCTATTAAACTGCATATGGAATATGGAAGAGCTTGAAAAACATTTACCAGCAACAATGAAAAGATATATTGCCAATCACAATATTAACTTCAACACTATTGATGCAGTAGGCATAGCTCAAGAAATAGGTCTTGGCGGAAGAATTAACATGATAATGCAATCTGCTTTCTTTAAACTTGCTAACATTATACCTGTAGAAGATGCAGTTAAGTATCTTAAAGAGGCTGTTGTTACTTCTTACGGTAAAAAAGGTGAAAAGGTTGTTAGCATGAACAATGCTGCAATAGATAAAGGGGTTCAATCAGTTGTTAAGATTAATGTTCCAGAAAGCTGGAAAAACGCTCAAGATACAACTGAAACTTCAAAAGAAGTTAGACCAGATTTCATTAAAAATATAGCTGATGTAATGAATAGACAAGATGGAGACTCTTTACCTGTTAGTACATTTGCTGGAATAGAAGATGGAACGCTTCAACCAGGAACAGCTGCTTTCGAAAAGAGAAGTATAGGTGTTAATATACCAGAATGGCAAGCAGACAAATGTATACAATGTAATCAATGTGCATTTGTATGTCCACATGCAGTAATAAGACCTTTCTTATCATCTGATGAAGAGCTTAAGAATGCTCCAGCTAGCTATGTAAGCAAAAAAGCTGCAGGTGGAAAGAATTTTGAAGGTCATAACTTTACTATTGGTGTAAGTTTAGAAGATTGTACTGGCTGTGGTAACTGTGCAGAAGTATGTCCAGCTAAAGAAAAAGCTTTAATCATGAAGCCATACGATACACAATTAGCAGAAAAAGAAAATTGGGAATTTGCTTTATCATTATCCAAAAAAGAAAATCCAATGGGAACAGCAACTGTTAAGGGTAGCCAATTTGAGCAACCATTACTAGAATTCAGCGGAGCTTGTGCTGGATGTGGAGAAACACCATATGCTAAACTTATAACTCAATTATTTGGAGATAGAATGCTAGTAGCTAATGCTACAGGATGTTCTTCAATTTGGGGAGGAAGTTCTCCAGCATCACCATATACTGTTAATGAATGTGGTAAGGGACCAGCTTGGGCTAATTCATTGTTTGAAGATAATGCTGAATTTGGATTTGGAATGTTCCTTGGAACTAGCCAATTAAGAGATAAACTTGAAATGTTAGCTACTGAGGCTTTAACTTCAAATACAAGTGAAGCGTTAAAAGCAGCTCTTAATGAATGGATTGAAAACAAACAAGATGGAGAAGGATCAAAAGTTGCAACTGCTAAAATGTTACCATTATTAGAAGCAGAAAAAGATAATAATGAAGCATTAAAAGAAATATATAGCAAAAAAGATCATTTGGTTAAGAAGTCTCAATGGATGTTTGGTGGAGACGGTTGGGCTTATGATATAGGATTTGGTGGACTTGATCACGTATTAGCATCTGGCGAAGATGTAAATATTCTTGTAATGGATACAGAAGTATATTCAAATACAGGAGGTCAATCTTCAAAATCTACTCCAACTGCTGCTATAGCTAAATTTGCTGCAACAGGTAAGAGAACTAAGAAAAAAGATTTAGGTATGATGGCAATGAGTTATGGATATGTTTATGTTGCTCAAATAGCTATGGGTGCTGATAAAAATCAAACATTAAAAGCTATAAGAGAAGCAGAAGCTTATAAAGGACCATCACTTATAATAGCATATGCTCCATGTATTAATCATGGTCTTAAAGTTGGAATGGGATGTACTCAATTAGAAACTAAGAGAGCTGTTGAAGCTGGATACTGGGGTATGTTTAGATTCAATCCAGAATTAAAAGAAGCAGGAAAGAATCCATTTATATTAGACTCTAAAGAACCAACTACTTCATTTAGAGAATACTTAATGGGCGAAGTAAGATACTCTTCACTTGCGAAAGTATTCCCAGAAACAGCAGAAGAATTATTTGCTAAAACAGAAAAAGATGCTATGGAAAGATTAGCAGGTTACAAAAAACTTGCCAGTGAGCAATAGTATTTAAGATTGTTAAGTAAAAGGGAGATGGATGAAATTTCATCTTCCTTTGAAATTTGGTTCAAAAGTCGTTAATTAAGCCACTTTAGTGGATTTTTAACAATAATTTAATAAAAAAATTTAAAAAACCCTTTTAATATTTCATAATTAAGGGTAGAATTAAAACATACTCAAAATAGGAGGTATTACATTATGAATGAAGATAAAAAAACATCTTGCGGATGTGGTGGTCACGAACATGACCATGAAAATGAAGGTTGTGGATGCGGAGGTCATGATCATGAACATGATCATGAAGGTTGCGGTTGTGGATGTGGAGAAGGAGAAGCTTTAACAGTAGATTTAGAGGATGAAAATGGTAATGTAATTCCATGTGAAATAGTAGATGGATTTACTTATAAAGATAATGAATATGCATTAGTTCAAAATCCTGAAGATGATTCAATATATCTTTTCAAAGTAGTTGGAGATGAAGAAACAGGCGAATTAGTTATCCCTGAAGATGAAGAATTCGAAGAAGTAACTGCATACTATGAAGAAATGATTAAAAACGAAAACTAATTTTATAAAAGAGTCGTTGCAAATGCATCGGCTCTTTTTAGGTTTTAAAAAAGGCATTAATAGTAATCATATGGTAACAATATTAATAAAATACCTTCAAAGGAGGTAAGCGATGAAAGAGAAATTAGCTATTTTTGATGTGGATTATACTTTAACAAAGCGAGAAACCTTAGTAGAATTCTACTTTTTTATGATGAAAAAGAATCCAAAATTCATAAAATATTTACCTAAAAGTATATTCTCATCTATTTTTTATGTTTTTAAGATATATGATGCTTCAAAAGCAAAGAAAACTTTCATAAGATTTATTGATGGCATAGAAGAAAATGAAATGAAAAAAATCGTCAAAGAATTTTATGAAACACGTTTAAGTAAGATATTGTATAAAGATGCTATTGATACGATAAAAAGAATGAAAACTGAGGGTTATAAAATTTATTTAATTTCTGCCTCTGCAGAATTCTATTTAAGTGAGCTTTATAACATTAAAGAAGTAGATAAAGTAATAGGAACACGGTTTATCACTGAGAATGGCTTACATAGAAATGAAATCACCGGGGAAAATTGTAAAGGAGAAGAAAAAGTAAAAAGACTAAAGGAAGTTTTAAAGAAAGAAAATATGGAAGTCGATTTCGAAAACTCTTATATGTTTTCTGATTCTCTGTCAGATTTGCCTCTTTTTAATTTAGTAGGGCATCCTTACTTAATAAATTTTAGAAAAACACATGATAAAATTGAAATTTTGAAATGGAAATAGTATAGCAACACCACAGGTGATGATTTAATATTCATTTTGGAGAGATAACAATTAATAATTGTTATCTTATTTCGGAGAACCGTAAGGAGGATTCATATGGAAAAATGCATAAATACATACTTTTTATTTAAGGACGAAATGAAGAATTGTGAAGAATTTCAGAATTATAATTGTAGTGTAGGAAAATCACTATATGAAGTTATAAGAATAAATGATGGAATTCCGATTTTTCTTATGGAACACTTACTTCGTCTTGAAAATTCTGCGAAAATTACGAACTATAAGTTAAGTATATCAAAGGATGAAATTATAGATGGAATTCTTAAGTTAATATATAAGAATAATGTGAAAGAAGGAAATATAAAATTAGTAATAAATTATAGTCCCAATGAGGAGAGTTTAGATAATAATAGTGTCTTTAATGAAAGTTTTTTAGCATATTTCACACCGCACACCTATCCTTCAAAACATCAATACGAAGAGGGGGTAAAAACTATTACCTACCATGGAGAACGCAGCAATCCAAATGCTAAAGTAATTAATAATGTTTTTAGAGAAAAAGTAAACGAACAAATCAATAATAAAAACGTATATGAGGCAATTTTAGTGGATGATTCTGGATTTATAACTGAAGGAAGTAGATCAAATATCTTTATGGTTCAGGGTTCTACGGTTGTAACCTCAAAGGTAGAGAATGTGTTGCCTGGTATAACAAGACAGTTTATTATAAAAGTTTGCAAAAAGTTAAATATAAAATTTGAAGAAAAAAACATCCATGAAAGTGACCTTGAATCATTAACAGGTTTGTTTATTTCTGGAACCTCGCCAAATGTACTGCCGATAAAAAGTGTGGATGGATTTTCGTTTAATTCATCAAAAAATGCAATAATAAATGCAATAATGAAAGAATTTGAGGCAGAATTAAATGAGAATAAACAGAATTTTGTAAAGTATATGCAAAATAGAACGATAAATAAATAAAATATTTGAGATGTTAAGCAAAATATGGAGGAATTATGGTATAATTTCTTTATAGAAAGAGGTGGTATAAGTGGTAGATAAAGTTGGTACTCAAAAATTCGAAGGGGTTAATGTACAGGAATGTTTACAGAATGCAAGTGTTAGTTTAGGAGTTCCTGTAGAAAGGATTAAATATTCAATACTAGAGGAAAAAAGAGGTTTGTTTAAGAAACATGCTGTAATTTCTATTGATGCTATAGAAGGCTTAAAGGATCAAGATACTTGCAAAGAAAAAGTTCTTGAAAAACATACCCCTCTAGAAGATATAAATGGAACTATAGGAATTGAAGATGGTAAAATTCTTATAAAAAACCCAAAACAAGGTGGAAAGCCAGCAGTAATTTCTACTAAAAACAATGTTACTGTAACCGTAGATGGAGAAAAGGTTAACACACGTACGAATGTATACGAGGAAAGCAATATTGAAGTTATTTTCAATAAAGATGAAGCTAAAAGACATATGAATTTAAGAACAAGTTCAGATAAGATGGAAGCTTATATTAGCATTGTATATAAACCTAATATCACTTATAAACTAAAAGATGTAAAGGCCACCAATTCAGTCTTAATAGAAATAGACGTAAAAGAAGAAATTATGCCACCTAAATTTACAGAATCAGAAATTAAGAATGAGCTACTAAATCATAATATTAAATATGGCATTTTGAAGATGAACATTGCAAAATGTGCTGAAGTTAATGAGATTTCAGAACTACTTATTGCATCAGGGAAAAAAACCATAGATGGAATAGATGATAGAATAGAAATAAAATACAATGATGCAGGGGAACAAAATGTTGAAGATTATGATAATGATCAGGTTATAGACTACAAGGCTATAGGTTCTGTAGAAGGGGTAGAAAAGGGACAAGTTTTAGCTATTCTTTATCCAGGGAAAAATGGAGAAGATGGAATAGATATTGCAGATAAGCCTGTAAAAGCTAAAAATGCAAAAAAAATAGTATTAGGTGCAGGAGAAGGTACTGAGCTTACAGATGAATATACTGTTGTGGCTTCAAGGAAAGGTAAACCTTCAGCAAGGGGAAGCATATTTTTCGTCTATGAAACTCACGAAATAAATGGTGATGTAGAATTAAAAACAGGGAATATTAAATTTGTGGGGGATATAATTATCCATGGCAGTGTAAAAGAAGGTATGAAAGTTGAATCAGGTAATTCTATTTTAATTAAAAATAATGTAGCAGAAGCAGAAATTACAGCTAATGGAGATGTTGTGGTAAAGGGAAATGTAATTCATTCCAGTGTTGCTGCTGGAAAAGAAGATGTATTAACTTTAGAATATTTAAGTGACTTAAAGAGCATGAAAAATGATCTCTCAAAATTAATATCTTCCATTAGGCAATTGAAAGAAATGAACCTTTTAGAAAGAAATACTAGTGATGGTGAACTTATTAAAATTTTACTTGAAACTAAATTTAAAAAACTTCCTAAAACCTCCATTAAAGTAGCTAAAAGCATACTTCAGCATCAAGATTCTGAAGATGAATTAATATTTATCATTAAACATAGAATACTTGATTTAGGTCCTCTTAATATTAAGAGCTATGAAGAACTAAATGATGCAGTGAGGATTATAGATAATAAAATTGCAGTTCTAGAGATGAATTTAACTCTTCCTGTAGATGTGGTGCTAGACTATTGCCAAGACTCAATAATTAAGAGTTCAGGTAATATTATCTTTAGTGGTAAAGGACAATATGTATCACAAATAGCCGCTAGTGATAGTGTAATATTTCAAAAGGATAAAAGTGTAGCTAGAGGTGGAGTTATAAAAGCTGGAAAAGAAATTAAATGCAAAATAGTTGGAGGCATAGGTGGGGTATCAACAAAGCTTATTGTAGAAAATCATGGCCACATATGGGCAGAAGTTGCTTATCCAAATACTAGATTTATTATAGGTGCTAGAGAGTATGTTCTAGATGTTCCTAGCAAAAATGTTCATGCGTTTTTAGACGAAAGCAGAGAACTGATAGTTGATAAATTACTATTGTAGGGGGATTTAATATGAAAGAACAAGAAATCAAAATCTTGATTTTTAGCATAAATGGTGAATATTATGCTACTAATATTATGGAAGTGGAAAGAATACTGGGATACGAAAAGTCAACTAAAATTCCAGATTCACCACAATTTGTGGAAGGTGTGATAAATTACGAGGGTAAAATTTTACCAGTTATTACATTATCAAAAAGATTTAATTTGCCTTTCTCAGAAATACAAGAAGAATCTAAGATAATAGTTGCTAAGCAAAATCATAGTAAAATAGGTATAATAGTTGATTTTGTTTCTGAAGTTAAGGATGTAAAGACAGATAGCATAGAAGATTCGCCGGAAATAATTTCAGGAATATCTAAAAGATATATCAAAGGACTTATTAAAATTGATGGTAGAATAATTATATATTTAAATCTTTCAGCTATATTAACAGAAGAAGAAAAAATACAAATATTATAAAATAGGGTGTAATTATGGAATATAATGAAATAAAAGTAGGAATTGCAGATTTAAATGTGGCATTCGCTCCAGATAAATTAATAACTGTGGGACTGGGATCTTGTGTGGGCATTGCAATTTATGACAAAGCCGTAGGGCTTGGGGGATTAGCTCATATAATGCTTCCAGATAGCAGTCAATTTAATAAAATAACCAATGAAATTAAATTTGCAGATTTAGCTATACCAATATTAGTAGAGGACATGATAAAAAAAGGTGCAAAGCTTAAAAACATGAGAGCTAAAATAGCAGGTGGAGCTTCAATGTTTAACTTCTCAGATAAAAGTATAGTTATGGACATTGGAAACAGAAATGGTATTGCGGTGAAAAACGCTCTAAAAATTTTATCCATTCCTATAGTATCAGAAGACATTGGTGGTAATAAAGGAAGAACCTTGATATTTGATGCAAGTAGCGGGGTGTTGTCTATTAGAACTGTAGGTATGGGAACCACAGAAATTTAGATTTTATGCAAGCTTAACGGGGTGATATATATTGTTAAAGAAAATTAAAGTGATTGTAGTAGATGATTCAGCATTAATGAGAAAAATTGTTTCTGATATGATAAATGCTGAAACAGAAATGGAAGTTATAGACACAGCAAAAAATGGTGAAGACTTGTTAACAAAAATAACCCGCCAAACACCTGATGTAATAACCTTAGATATTGAAATGCCCAAAATGGATGGGATGGCAACATTAAAGGAATTAAAAAGAATAAATATAAATGTACCAGTTATTATACTTAGCAGTATTTCTAAAACTGGCACTGAACTCACTATGGAATGTCTTGAACAAGGTGCTTTCGATTTTATACCAAAGCCCTCTGGAGCAATATCATTAGATATTAATAAAGTTAAAGATGAATTGGTCCAGAAAATAAAATTGGCTTCCATGCAAAGTGAGGGTGAAAATACCAAAGTTGCAGAAAAAAGTTTTAAAACAAAGAGAGAAAATTCTCATAGGATTACAAATAGAGTAGAAAAGGAAGTAGCAGTAGACTATAGTAAAACCGTAGTTGAGCATAATATAGAGGCTGTGGTAATTGGAGCTTCTACTGGTGGTCCTAAAGCGTTATATAAAGTAATAACAGCTCTGCCGGAAAATATAGGAGTACCAGTTTTGGTAGTTCAACATATGCCAATGGGTTTTACAAAGGCTTTTGCAGACAGACTCAACTTAAACAGTAAATTAAAGGTTATAGAAGCACAGGATGGCGATTACGTCGAAAAAAATGTAGTTTATATCGCTCCAGGTGGATATCATATGGAAATAGGCAGTGATAAGAGGATACATTTAAATACAGAACCTACCCTTTGGGGTGTCAGGCCTGCTGTAGATAAACTCTTCATATCTGCCTCTAAAGTTTATGGATCTAGACTCCTAAGCGTTATACTTACTGGCATGGGGAAAGATGGTGCACAGGGTACAGTAGCTGTTAAAGACAATGGTGGTATTACTATGGCTGAACATGAATCTACTTGTATAATATATGGGATGCCAAAGGTTGCTTTTGAAACAGGCAAAGTAGATGAAGTTGTTCCTCTGACCAATGTTGCTGAAGAAATTAATAAAGTAGTAATGAGGAGATGAGTATAGCTAATGGATTTAATATATTTTGAACAATGGGTTTTAAAAGAATATAATATAGATTTATCAGCTTATAAATCTAATCAATTGCATAGACGAATTTTAAGTTTAATGTCAAGAGTTGATGTGAGTTCAGTAGAAGAGTATATTAGTTTATTAAAGAAAGATCCTGCTCAAAAACAGAAATTCTTAGACTTTATTACAATAAACGTAACAGAGTTTTTTAGAAATCCTGAAATATTCGATGAACTTTCAAAAAAAGTTCAATCAGAACTCTCATATAATTCAGGGCTTAAAATCTGGAGTGCGGCTTGTTCTATTGGAGCTGAACCTTATTCCCTTGCTATGATTATGGATAATTTAAATCCAAGAGCTAATCATAAAATTATAGCTACAGATATAGACAGCACCATTTTGCAAAAAGCTAAAAATGGCGAATATGTTTATTCAGAAGTTAAAAACGTACCAAAACAATTTTTGGATAAGTATTTCGTAGTTAATGGTGATAAATACTGCATTAATTCTCAGATTAAAAAAATGGTGGAATTTAAGAAACATGATCTTATTTTAGATAACTATGAAAGTAATTTTGATTTAATAGTGTGTCGAAATGTAGTTATTTATTTCAATCAGGATGTTAAGGATAAAATATATAAAAAATTTAGTGCGTCATTAAAAAAGGGTGGATTACTTTTTGTTGGGGCTACTGAAAGTATATATAATTACAAAGAGTATGGATTTGAAAAAACATCTACATTTATTTATAAAAAAATATAAAACAGATAACAATTAAGCATTAATGATTAATAAGGAGGGAAAAAATGGATACATCACAATATATGTCAATGTTCTTAGAAGAGTCTATGGAAAATTTGCAGACATTGAATGAATCTCTTCTAGAGCTGGAACAACATCCAGAAGATATAGATAAGTTAAATGAAATATTTAGGGTAGCTCATACTATAAAGGGTATGGCTGCAACTATGGGATTTAGTCAAATGGCTGAATTAACACACAAAATGGAAGATGTTCTATCTAAATTTAGAGAAGGTAAGCTTAAAGTAACAGAAAAAGTAGTAACTGTTTTATTCAGATGTTTGGATACTTTAGAAAAAATGGTAAATAATATTTCAGAGGGAATTTCTGAGGAAATTTCAATTGAAGACATATTGCATGATTTGCATTCTATAGCAGAAGGAAATGATGCTGCTAAAAATTCAGAGAAAGAAAATGATGTAGCTTGCGAGAGTGACTCTAATCTTAATGAGAGAATTAGTCTTAATGAATATGACATTAATGTTGTTAAGCAAGCTATGGATAAAATGTTTAATGCCTATGAAATAAAGATTCTAATAAGTGAAAATACACTACTTAAGTCAGCAAGAGCATTTCTCATTTTTAAGAGCTTAGAAGAATATGGTGAAATAATTAAATCTATACCTGGAGCAGAAGAAATAGAAAATGAGAATTTTGAGTTTGAAATAAATTTAATTTATATTACTAATAAAGACAGAGAAGAAGTAATTGATATTTTGTTAAATATTTCTGAAGTGGAAAAGGTAATGGTAGAAAATGTTGACGTTAAAATTGTTAAGGAAAAACTTTCGGATAAATCTGGGGACTTTAAAGAAATAGAAAAATCTCCAGAAGTTAAAATGGAAACAGTAAAAACCATGGCTACCGTGGAGGAAAAAAATAAAGATAATGATAAGAAAGAAACAGTAGTTCATAAAAAAGCTCATCAATCAGTGAGAGTTGAACTGGAAAGACTAGATAAATTTATGAATATGGTTTCTGAACTTGTAATTCATAGAACAAGACTAGAACAAATAAGTAGTAATCATAAATTGACTGATTTAAATGAAACTTTAGAACAGGTGGCTAGGGCCACATCAGAGTTACAAGATTTAGTAATGAAAATAAGAATGCTTCCATTAGAAGTAGTATTCAATAGATTTCCAAGGATGATAAGAGATTTATCAAAAGACCTTGGAAAAGAAATGGAACTTGTAATACAAGGGCAAGAAACAGAACTTGATAGAACAGTTATTGATGAAATAGGTGAACCGCTATTGCATTTGCTTAGAAATGCTGCGGATCATGGCATAGAACCGAGTGAAGAAAGAATTGCTAAAGGGAAAAACCCTATTGGGAAGATTAAACTGATAGCTTATCCTGAAGGTACTAAAGCCATAATAAAAGTAGAAGATGATGGTAAGGGACTAGATGTTGATAAAATCAAGGCAAAAGCTAATAAAATTGGTATAAATACTGAAGGAATGTCAGATTCAGATGTAAAGAATTTAATTTTTGCACAAGGCTTTAGCACTAATGAGAAAGTAACAGATATTTCTGGACGTGGCGTTGGTATGGATGTTGTTAAAACTAAAATTGCTGCCCTTGGTGGAACAGTAGATGCTATAAGTGAAATTGACAAAGGAACTTCCTTTATTATAAGATTGCCATTGACACTACAAATTATCCAAGCGCTACTCGTAAAAATTGGTGATGAAACTATGGCTATTTCACTTGGTTATATTGATAGAGTAATAGACTATAAGGATGAACTAATTAAGAAAACTAATAATAAAGAAGTTATTGTTTACAATGATAGTGTAATTCCACTAGTAAGGGTAAGTAAAAAATTGCAAACAGAAACTAGTGAGAAAACAAAAAAATACATTGTTATTGTAAAAGTTGGAGAAAAAATAGTAGGACTTTTAGTAGATTCATTGCTAGGTCAACAAGAAATTGTAATAAAGCCACTAGGAAAAACACTACAGGGATTAAAAGAATATATAGGAGCAACTATTTTAGGAGATGGCCTAGTTACATTGATACTAGATGTTGCTGCTTTAGTGTAAGGAGGGTATAATATGGATTATTCCGAGCTTAGTCCTATTCAATTAGATGTTCTGCAAGAAGTAGGTAATATTGGTGCAGGAAATGCTGCAACTTCCTTATCTCAATTATTGAATGAAAAAGTGGATATGACCGTGCCATCAGTAAATATTGTTCCCTTTGATGATATTTTTTCTAAAATAGGAGTTGAAGAAGTAGTAATTGGTGTAATTGTACGAGTACTTGGAGATACACCAGGGAATATACTGTTTACTTTAGAAAAAGAAGTTGCTTTAAAAATTATTTCAAGTTTGATAGGTGAAGAGCAAGAACAGATAACAGAGATTGGAAGCTCAGCATTATGTGAAATAGGTAATATTATTTCAAGTTCTTACATGAATGCAATAGCAAAACTTACGAATCTTGTTCTTATGCCTTCTGTACCAGCTGTTACTTTAGATATGATGGGGGCAATACTATCAACTACATTTATTGAATCAGGTCAATTTGATGAGTACGTACTTGATTTAGAAACACAGTTTTTACAAGAAAATCAAAAAATAAGCGGGCATTTCTACTATATACCAATGCCCGGATCACTAGAGAAAATATTAAATTCATTAGGTATAAATTAATTGGAGGTAATATAAAATGGCTAAAGTATTAATCGTTGATGACGCAGCATTTATGAGAATGATGATAAAAGATATATTGGAGAAAAACGGGTTTGAAGTTGTGGGTGAAGCAAGCAATGGAATAAAAGCTGTGGAGCTATACAAAGCAGAAAAACCAGATGTTGTTACTATGGATATTACCATGCCTGATATGGATGGAATTGAAGCGGTTAAAGCAATTAAAGCTTTTGACCCTGCTGCAAAAATAATTATGTGTAGCGCTATGGGGCAACAGACTATGGTTATGGACGCAATAAGAGCTGGAGCAAGAGATTTTATTGTTAAACCATTCCAAGCAGATAGAGTACTTGAAGCTATAAAAAAAGTTGTAGGCTAGGAGGGAAACGTTATGCAAGTTGTTGTATTTAAACTTAATGACGAACAGTTTGCAGTAGAAGCTGCTAAAGTTCAAAGCATTAATGATATGATGGAAATAACAAAAGTACCTAAGTCTGCAGAATACATAAAAGGTTTAATTAATTTAAGAGGGAATATAATTTCTCTCTTAGATATAAACCTCCTTTTAGATATTGAAAAAGGCGATGGTAGTCAAGAAAACATTATTATATTAAATTTACAAGAAGAATCTGTTGGAGTAACTGTAGACCAAGTTGATGAAGTATTAGAAATAGAAGAGGATTTAGTTGAAAAAGTTGAAACCGACAGAAAAAAAACCTACATTAAAGGGGTCATAAACTTTAAAGATAGGATAGTTACATTAATTGATATTGGTAAACTTATTGAAAATTAAAATGGATACTGTACGAAATAGCAACTTCATTCAACATAGTAATCATACTGTATACAGAGAAATGAGGTAGAAATATGGCAGAAGTATTATCGCAAAGTGAAATAGATTCACTTCTATCTGCCCTATCTTCTGGGGAAATAGAACCAGATCAGCTCCCGGGTGAAGAGGAAAAACATAAAATTAAATTATATGATTTTAGAAGTCCTCAAAAATTCTCAAAAGATCATCTGAGAACGCTTGAGCTCATTCACGATAATTATGGAAGAATAATATCAAGTTATTTATCTGCACAGCTAAGAAATAATGTGAAGGTTAAGATTGAAAGTATCCAGCAAATAACCTATGAGGAATTTATTCATTCAATTCCTAACCCTACCATTTTAACTGTATTTAAAATGCCGCCTTTAAGTGGTTCTATATTATTTGAGACTAATCCTCAGTTTTCTTTTCAAATAATTGATATACTTCTCGGTGGGATGGGTACCAGAAAGTTTAAATTCAAAGAATTTTCTGATATAGATAAAAATATATTAAAAAATGTTAATGCGGGACTTATATCTAACTTGAAACTTGCTTGGGAAGATGTTTTGGAAGTAGAACCAGAGATTGAGGCATTAGAAACTAATCCTGCACTTAATCAAACTTTAGCGCCAAATGAACCTGTTGCCCTAATTACTTTTTCGGTAGAAATGAGTAATAATAGTACCTTTATAAATATTTGTATACCCTATTTAAGTATTGAGAAAGTACTTGATAAACTAGTTGTTCAATATTGGTTTAGAGAAAATGATGAAGAAATTGTCAATGAATCTAGAAACAAATTAAAAGAGCGATTAAATATAGTAAGTGTCCCAATAACAGGGGTGCTAGGTGGTACAAATATTACTGTAAATGAATTTCTACAATTAACTGAAGGTGATGTAATTACATTAGATAATTCAAGTGATAGCCCGATTAAAGTATTTGTTGAAGAACATTTGTGTTATAGTGGTAAACCAGGTACTATAGGTAAAAACAGAGGAATTCAGATATTAGATATAATAGATAAGGATGTGGAAAATTATGAGTAACGGCTTTCTTTCGCAAGAAGAAATCGACGCTCTCTTAAATGGAGGTGGCGCAAGCTCTGACCATGACGTAAGCTCTGAACCTATACAGACATTTGAGCTTTCTGATATTGAGAGAGATTTACTAGGTGAAGTTGGAAATATATCTATGGGCTCAGCATCAACAGCTCTTTCCACTATAGTAGGTCAACCAGTTAATATTGCAACGCCAGTAGTTTCAGTAAATACACTTAGAAACTTAAGAGCTAACTTTGAGGTTCCTAATATTGCCTTAGACGTAAAGTTTACAAGTGGTATTTCAGGGGGAAACCTTTTAGTAATAAAGACTACTGATGCGGGAGTTATAGCAAGTTTAATGATGGGTGGAGATGGCAAAATACAAGGTACACCAGAGCTTTCAGAAATTGAAATAAGTGCTGTTTCAGAAGCTATGAATCAGATGATTGGCTCTGCTGCAACATCTATGGCAACAATGTTTGCTAGAGAAGTAAATATTTCACCGCCACAATCTAAGATATGGGATGAGACTACTTCACCTTTAAGTGATACTATAGATGAAGATCAGGAAGTTGTTCAAGTAGCTTTTAGAATGACTATTGGTGATTTAATTGATAGTGTTATAATGCAAGTTCTTCCTATAGAGACTGCTAAGAAAATAGTCTCTATTATGATGGGCACAGAAGAAACTGAAGAAGCTCCTAAAGTAGCCAGTGTACAAAGTGCAAAAACACCTGAAACAGTTCGTGTAAATGCAGCGCCACAACATGCACCAGCTTATACGAATGTGCCTTCAGAGCCAGAGTATTATGCAAAACCAATTGAGAGGCCGCAGCCGCAAGTAGAGGTTAGGCAAGCATCTTTTACGCCACTAACAAAGGCGCCAGTTTATAATTCTCCTAGAAACATTGACTTAATATTAGATGTTCCTTTGGAAATTTCAGTAGTGCTTGGAAAAACTAAAAAGAATATTAGGGATATTTTGAATTTGGGTACTGGATCTTTAATTGAACTTGATAAGTTAGCAGAAGAACCAGTAGATATATTAGTAAATGGTAAAAAAGTAGCCTACGGAGAAGTTGTAGTAGTAGATGAGAACTTTGGAGTTAGAATCACTAGCATAATTAGTGGAGAAGAAAGAGTTAAAGCTTTAGTAGAATAAATGAAAAAGTATATATTACTATAAGGCATCTTTAAAAAATAACTTGGGTTTATGTAATGTATACTTTTAAGAGTGTTATGGTTTTGGAATTCTAAGTTTTATAATTACATATGTCAATAAAAAGGAATAAAGAAAATTTATTTCTTTTTATTTTTTTGTGTTGTAAATTGTATACTGTTTTAGGTGAAAATAAAAATAAATTGTAAATAAGCAATTAAAATTTGACTAATAATTAAATACTGTATAAACTTTAAAAGATTATGTACGATAATAGGAATAGATAGAATAGAATAGAAATTAGGCTTAAACATATAAAAAGCTAGGGGTGGATAAGAATGAAAATAGATGGAATAAAAAATAATGTGATTAGCTTCTATAAAAGCAATACATCTAAAATAGAATCAAAGGCAACTGTTTCAAAAAAAGATACTATAGAGTTATCTTCAGTAGGAAAAAGCCTAAGTTCATTATCGTTAGATGGTAAATTAGGTAATTCCCAGGAAAAGGTGGAAGCTATAAGAAATGCAGTAATGCAAGGTACCTATAAAATGGATTCAACATTAACAGCTAAAAAAATTATTGACATTATGAAGGGGAGAGATATTTAGTTATGAAAGAAAAACTAAATAATGTTATGGTACAGGAAATAGAAGCTGTAAGGAATCTTTTACTAGAACTTGAAGAACAACACAGATGTATAGTTGTTAATGACATTTTTGGAATGGAAGCTTGTGTGGACAAAATTAAACAAGCTAATAAAAACATAGCGTATATGGAAGTTGAACGAAGAAAGATTACTGAAAGTAGAGCTATGACTGAAATAGTAGAAGAATTTAGAGATGCAGAACTTGAAAATAATTATTATAAAATTAAGCAGTTATTGCAAGAGGTTGTTCTGCAAAAGGATACAAATGAGTTACTTATAAAACAAGGGCTAAGTTTTACAAACAGAATACTAAATGTATTAAATCCAGTAAGAGAAGTAGCAACTTATAATGCATATGGTAAAGTAAAAAAATAGTATGAGGTGAAAGAAATGTCAGGATTATTTTCAACTTTTAATGTAGCTACAAGAGGGATGAGTGCTCAACAAAAGGCTATTGATGTAACCACTCACAATATAGCTAATGCTAATACAGAAGGATATTCAAGACAAAGGGCTACAATGGAGACTACAAAGCCTTTTGGCATGCCTACTATGAATAATGCAATGGGGCAAGGTCAATTAGGTACTGGTGTGCAGATTTCCTCGATTGTAAGAATTAGAGACAGCTTTTTAGATTACCAGGTAAGAACGGAAAATGGTACTAAGGGGTTATATGAAGGAAGACAAAACTTCTTAACAGAGATTGAAAATATTTTTAACGAACCAAGCGATACAGGTGTATCAACGTTAGTTGGTAAGGTCTTTGATTCTTGGCAAGAACTTTCTAAACATCCAGAAAGTTCAAATGCGAGAACTGTAGTAGCACAACAATCTAAAGCACTTACAGATGAATTAAATAATACTTATAATCAATTAGTAAAATTAAAAGATAATAGTCAGGATGTAATTAAACAAAATGTAATAGATGTAAATAATATGCTTGACCAAATAAATGAATTAAATCAACAAGTTATAAGCGTAAAGGTTGGTGGAAATGAGCCTAATGATTTAATGGATAAAAGGGATTTATTAGTGGATCAGTTAAGCGCAAAATTTGGTATTACAATTGATAAAAAATCCTTGGCTGGAGAAAATCTAAAGTCTACTGACAATGTAGGAGGATCAGATCCAACTAAAGATTTATATCTTGTAAAATCAAATCCTAATGATAAGGTAAGCAGATTTTCTTATGTAAATAGCATTATACCAAAAGGTGGACAAAAACTGGGTGAACCTGGAGCTTATGATGTAACATATTACAAAAATGGAGACATGTCCAGTGACAAAAATAAAGTTACTATAACTATGACATTGGCAAGTAGTGATGAATATAAAAATCTAGATCAAGGTAGAGTGCTTTGGGCAGATAAGGAAGGCTATGCAATAGATAAAGATGGAAATAGAATAGCAGGGCAAGAATTCATTGGGACTGACCCTACCATTGGGTCTGCTCTTCCAGCAATTGATGGGGCTATGGGAGCAGCTACAGGCACAGCTATAGAGCTTTTTCAACCGAAAAATGGAGAATTAAGTGGCTATATGTCGGTACAGAAAGATATTGATGTATATGTGGACCAGTTAAATAAATTAGCTAAGGGAATTGCACTTTCCATAAATGCTGTGCACAGTGGCACAAGTGATGAAAATGATCCAACACCAGAGGGCATGTTGTTTTTTGTTAATAGTGATAACAGTACCACCGCTGGGGAAAAAGACATTAATGCAGGTAATATTTCTATTAATGAGGACATACTAAATGATGTTATGAACATTAATGCTGGAGTGGGTGCTACTCCGGGAGCAACAGATGGGAGTAGAGCGCTAGCTATAGCTGGGCTTAGGGATGTAAGACTAGATGTTCAAAGCATCAGTGATACAACAGATAGAAAGGCTTTTCTAACTCCACCTGCTGGTAATAGCTTTAGTTTAGATCCTACTACAGGAGTTGATGTAGTTACTTCAAGTACTGGTGGCATGACGGTTAATAGTTATTTCAAGGATACTGTGAATAGATTAGCAGTTCAGACTCAAGAAGCGAAAAGAATTGTAACAAACCATGAAGCATTACTGGCAGGCTTAGATGAATCAAGAACCTCCATATCTGGAGTATCCTTGGATGAGGAAATGGCTAATATGATTCAATATCAACATGCTTATCAAGCTAATGCAAAGATTATTTCAACTGTTGATGAGCTTCTAGATGTAGTTATTAATGGCTTGAAAAAATAAATAATGCAGCACAACAGGTGATGATTTACTTGTATTAATTAAGGGGTGAAGATATGAGAGTAACAAATAA